>JAUCQE010000265.1 GCA_030372865.1 Pyrinomonadaceae bacterium | reverse complement strand
GCTCGGAGATGTGTATAAGAGACAGATAATGTACTTATCGCCCAGAGCGGTACTGATCTTCTCGCTCTGCGCAAATGCCGCCGCCGCTGACACTAAGACGGTGAAAGCGACGCCCAAGTTGCGTAACAGCCCTGTTTTCATATTTTTCTCCATTATCGGGAAGAGTTACCTAAATAATACGTCGATTCCGCAAAATCGGCAATATATTTCTGTCCTTTAGATGGGCCGGCCGCTTGAACGGTTGGAAAATAAGTTGAACAACCTTTCGCCCGGGTGCGTAATCTAATTTCGTGATGGCAAGCACGCCCGTTGTCGTCACAGGGTAGAAAATGGCAACTTTCAAAGATCCGGCAAGACAGTTCGCTCCGTTAGAGGTGATCGACCGCTTGCTCGAGATCCGCGCGGAACTCGGGTTCGCCGAAACACTTTACCTTGACAGCACCGACCAACTGACCGATTTCCTCGACGCGTACGGCTTTGACATCTACGCTTTCGAGACCGGCAACGAGAAGATCAACTACGGCGATTACCGCACGCCGGTCGCACCGGGCGGAGACAGCCACCACACGTCACTGGTCGCGCACTAAAAAATATTTAGTTTCACAACTGAACGAGCCCGGAAAAAGCTTCAAGCAATTGAACCCTTCCGGGTTCTTTCTTTTGTCAGAGGGATTTGACGATGAAAAGGGTGCCGTCGTCGTCGAGGAATTTGCGTTCGGTAAAGTCTGCGACCGCTTTCCGGATATGGTCGATCATCTTTTTCGCCGGCAGGTCAATGCATTCGAGTACGGCGGCTGCAAACCGCTCGCGGCCGAATTCTTCTCCCGCCTCGTTCGTTGCTTCCGTGATGCCGTCCGTGTAAACCACCATCACTTGCCCGGGCCTGAACCTGATGAAATGCTGGTGGTAGCGAATGTCGCGGAACATCCCGAGCGGCAGGTCACCGTATTCGACGTATTTATAGTCGCCGCTCGCACCGATCAGCATCGGCGGATTGTGCCCCGCGTTAGAGAACACGAACGTGCGGTTCGTCCCGTCCAAGATCCCGTATATTGCCGTAATGAACTGATGGTCGTCCGTCGAATCCCAAAGAAGATTGTTGACTACCGACATCGCAACGTGCGGAGCATAGCCGACCTGCATTCCGGCACGCAGCGAGGCTCGCAGAAATGACATCAGCAACGCGGCCGGCATTCCCTTGCCAACCGCATCCGCAACGACGATGCCGATCTGGTCCTCGAAAATGCTGACCCAGTCGTAGTAATCGCCCGAAACGTCCTCGGTCGGGAAAATGTACGCACTAATATCAAAATTCTCGAAATCCGGATCGTGGTCAGGCAATAGCTCAAGTTGGACAGTCCGGGCGAGCTCGAGCTGAGCTTCGATCCGCTTCTTTTCTAACGCTTGATCGAGCAGCCGATCTTTCTCAATGATTATCGCTACCTGCGATGCCAATAACTGAAGCATCGCAAGGTCGTCCTCATGATAGGCGTCGAGTTGGTCGCTTTCGAGGTCGAATGCCCCGATGACCTTGTCATTCGAAATGATCGGCGCGACCAGTTCCGAGCGCGTCCGCTTACGCGCGGCAAAATAACGCGGGTCCTTCGTCACATCGCCGCAGATTATCGGCTTGCCTGTTTGCGCAACGAGGCCTATAAATCCCTCGCCCATCTTAAGCCGCGGCTCGATAAGCTCGAAGCTTATCTCGTAGCCCCGGATCACCTTTGACTTGAAAACGTAAGGGTTCTCCTCGTCCTCGGCGGGTTCGATCAGGTAGATTCCCGCCGCGTCGTAAGGAAGCAGCGACCCGAGCGTGTCCATCACCAGATTCAGCACCTCTTCGACATCGGTCGTGCGGCTGATCTTGATCGTGATGTCCATCAGCATGTGGAGTTTATCCACCAGCGACAGCATCGAATCGGGAGTTGAGGATTTTACCTGGGTCAGGTCCATTAATGTTGCGTGCGGAAAAGATTCTCAACGTAGCTGTCCCACAGCCGTGAGATCTTGATGCGGTACTCTACAAGAGCCCGGCTGACGCCGTAGTGACGGGCGATCTCTGCCGATGTCCGCCCTTCGCCGATGAGTTTCTTCAGCCCTCGATACGGGACAAGCGCGGCAGCGCCGGTGGCATACGCTTCTTCTTCGATAGCGGCGTTGTAATCGCGGGCGACGATCCGGCCGTCCTTATCCTTTCGCTCGATCGCCAGCCGGCTCGGCTGATGCCCGAGAAAAACGTGGCAAACCTCTTCCATCAGGGTCGCCGCGTGGCGATTCTTGCCGTGCGTGGGATTCAGGACGATCAGTTTGCGCCCGTCCGGCAGCTTTTTCGAAGCCGCTCCGCCCGACCACATGTCCTTGCCGGAACCCAACAGATGCTCCCGGGCCTCATCGCTTAAGCCCGCGATCATCTCGAACGAAACGACCAACAAATTCGCGTAAGCAGCCAGTTTGAACGGGTCAAGCCTCTGATCGTCGCGACGGAGCCCGGCAAACTCCCGAAGCCCCTGCGCTCGGATCTCATGATGTCTTCCCTTTTGAGTAGGCGGCAGATCTTGCATCGACAAATCGCGTTGGCAGTTGGCCGTCGGCGGTTGGCGGTCAATATGTGGCCGCCTTACAGTCCTCTGGGAAGAAATTTCTCCGGCTCCCGCATCATTTTACCGAGCATTGCCCCTAACATTTGATACTGCTGGGTCATCGATTCGTGCGTGCTCTTGGGTATGTAATCGCAATCACGGGCTATATCGAGCCAAACCTGGGTTTCGGCAACTTCGCCGTCAGCGTCCGCAAGTTTACTCGCGAACATCTTTGTATACTGTCGCTTCCGGTAGCCCTCTGCGATGTTGGCGGCAATTGACCGGGACGATCGTCGAATTTGATCGGTCAACGAATACTTCTCTTCGTTTGGAAAGGACCGGCTGATCCGGAACACTTCCATCGCGAGGTCGTACGCTAGGCAGTATGCCCGAAGACTCTTGTGCCCTTCCATCAAAGCAGATTCTTGGAACCGGATCGGCCGACTGCCCACCGCCGACTGCCAACTGCAAACGTTCTCAGACTTCCTTGAACTCGGAATCGACGTCTTCCGACGAAAGAGCCACACGGTAGTTCTTCGACTGTTTCTGCTTGGTGATGAGCAGGTCGTCTTTGGTCTTCAGCAGGTCGGCACGCGAGTAAACGGAGATCTCGAAATTATAGCCGTGCGTGATCGCGTCCTTCGGGCAGGCCTCGACGCAAAAACCGCAGAAGATGCAGCGGCCGTAGTCGATGTTGTAGACCTTGGCGTAGCGTTCGTCGCGGCCGACGCGTTCGGCGTAGGGACGCGGGTCGTCCTGGGCTTCGATGTAAATGCAGTCGGACGGACAAGCGGCGGCGCACAGATAGCAGGCGACGCATTTTTCCTTACCATTCTCGTCCACGTGCAGAAGGTGCTGGCCGCGATAGCGGGGCTGTACCGTTACCGGTTCATCCGGGTATTGCACGGTCCATTTCTCGCGCGGAAGTTCCGATAGCGTACGCCGCATCCCTTTCAGGATGGCGGTCGTTGATTGAATCACGTCAGAAATGATCGACATAACGGTTGGTAAAAGAAAATTATATCGTAAAAGGCCCGCCACGTCACAAACGCAGCGGGCCGATTCCTTTCACTCCGGCCATTCGGAGCAAGCGGCCGTTTACATGTTCTGCATCATCGCAAGGCCGTTAAAGAAGATGACGAACACCCAATATATAACGCCGAGCAGCCAGAAGATGCCGCCGACCGCCATACCCGCGATCGCGAGGCCCTTTCCGCCGTATGCGTTGGGGTCGTTCTTGATGTTCTTCAATCCCAGAAAACCGGTTACGAGAGCGATAAGGCCCGTGATCGGGCTGACCCAGCAGCAGATCGAAATGATGCCTGTTGCAAGCGAGATGATCGGCAGCGTCTTGTTCTGCCCGTCGCCTGTCACCGCCGGCGGCGGCGTCTGGAACGGCGTGTTCTGCCCGATCTCCTGGTTCTGCCAGCTGGCCTCAGGTGCTGCGGGCGGGTTCCATTCCGCCTTTGCCATCGGTTCGGCGGCGGGTGCCGAATGCTCGAACGGATTATACGGTTTGTCCTCGACTGCCGGCGTCGGCTCTGAGAACGGCGAAGCGGGCGGCTCGGGCTGCGAGAACGGAGAAGCCGGCGGTTCGAAGGAGGGTGCCGCGGGCTCAAAAGACGGCATTGCCTCAGCGGCCGGATCTACGCGGTCAACAGGTTCCGGTTTCGCATCAAAAGGCGACGGTATCGGCGGGCTCGTCATCGAGAACTGGTCGGCGGCCGGTGCCGCAGGGATCTCCTCGGGCTCTGCTGCCGGTGGAATATCAACAACGTTGTCCTGCATCCGGGACATTTCCGCCCTTAGCTCGGCCTCAGAGACGAATTGCGTTTTGTTCGGGTCGGCTTCCGGCAGGTCGAGCACCGGCTCTTCCGGCTTTGGCGGTTCGGGCGTGGATGCCATTGCAGCCCTGATATCTTCAGGCCGTGCGACCATCGTCTTGAACGGGTCTATGTCTTCGACCACGTCCGCCAGCGGGGTTCCGTCCGTTTGGCAAAATCGCAGAGTATCGTCGTAGGTCTTATCGCATGTTGGGCAGCGTTTCATATTTAGTTGTCCTTAGGGCAAGACGTCTCCTGTGAGAAAAAGAATGGTTTGCAGCGAGAATGCAAAAAAGAGCCGATTCGGAAAACACTGCTTTCCGATCAAATCGACTCTTTTTTATACCCTTACAACTAAACTAATTCAAGTTTGCTGAAGAAATAAGCGATCTCGATCGCGGCATTCTCTTCAGAATCCGAACCATGAACGGCATTCTCGCCGATCGACGCGGCAAATTCCTTGCGGAGCGTGCCCTCGGCAGCCTCTGCCGGGTTGGTCGCACCCATCAGTTCACGCCATGCCGGAACGGCATTTTCCTTCTCGAGCGCAAGCACGACGCACGGTCCGCTCGACATGAATTCGGTGAGCTCACCAAAGAACGGACGCTCGGCATGAACGGCGTAAAATCCTTCGGCC
>JAUCQE010000264.1 GCA_030372865.1 Pyrinomonadaceae bacterium | reverse complement strand
CATAAGCCCTGCCGTCCTTGCCAGCGACGCCACGATCTTGGGATTGAATGTCCGCAGCAGCGGGATCACTTCTTTTCTGATCCGCACGCGGCTGAACGCCGGATCCCGGTTCATCGCGTCTTCGCGGAAAGCGATGCCGGATTCCGCGCAAAAAGCTTCCGTCTCTTCGCGCGTTGCCCACCGCAGCAGCGGGCGGGCCAAAACCACCTCCGAATCCTTGAACGCTCGCACCGGCGGCATCGCTGCAAGCCCCTCGACGCCGCTCCCGCGGATCAGGTTCATCAGCAGCGTTTCTGCCTGGTCGTTCTGCGTGTGCGCGGTCAGCACGCCGAAAGCCCGGTGCTCTTTGGCCGTCCGCAAAAGGAAATCGTAGCGGGCGGCCTGCGCATTTTGTTCCAGGTTGCCGGATCGGGCGATCTTTCCCTTCCCGCAGGCGTATTCCAGCCCGAGCCCGGCCGCAAGCTCAGCAACGAACCGCTCGTCCGACGTACTTTCGTCGCCACGCAGGCCGTGGTCGAAATGTGCGACAACGAACCGCAGATCTAGCTTCTTTCGTTTCCTAAGCTCGGCCAGTGCAAGCAGCAGCGAGACCGAATCCGCGCCGCCCGAAACGGCAACGACCGCCGACTCGTCCGAGGCCGGCAGCCCAAGCCGACGCCATTCGGTCACCAGGCTGCGTACGAATTTATGCATCGGCGGGCGGAAATGCCGGCCGGTTTTGCAGCAGCACGGAACAGCGGCCGGTAAATACGTGCTTGCCCTTGTCATTTGTGATGTCGATCTGCCAGATGCTCATCGTGCGTCCCGGATAGATCGGTCTTGCTTCGATGGTCAGCATCCCCTTGCTGACGGCACGCAGGTGATTGCCGTTGATCTCGATGCCGACCGGCGTCACCTTCGTCAGGTCAGCATTCGCGACCACGCCGATCGATGCCGCCGTCTCCGCCAAGTAAAGCGAAACGCCGCCGTTCATGATGCCGACATACTGGTGCACCTTCGGGGTCACCTCCATCGTCAGCACCACCCGTTCGGGTTCGGTCTCAACGATCTTCACCCCGAGGAACTGCATCAGCTCGTTCTCGGCGGTCCGTTTGATAAGTTCGGATTTTTCCATTGAATATGATCTTAGATCTTCAACCGTTCCTTAGCCGCGTCAAGTTCGGCGCGGACGCGGTCAGGAGCCGTCCCGCCGACCGCCGCTTTGCTCGCGAGCGTCTTTTCAAGGCTGAGTGCCTCAAAGACCGCTTCGTCTATGTGCGCCGCAACGGCCTGCATTTCCTCAAGCGTCAGCTCATTAAGCTCGCGGCCGTGTTCTATCCCGAAGAGCACAAGCCGCCCGACCGCATCATGCGCTGTGCGGAAAGGTATGCCTTTCTTGACCAGATAGTCGGCCAGTTCCGTTGCGTTCAAATAGCCCGTCGTCGCGGCACGGCGGCAGCGGTCTTCGTTCAGCGTCACGTTCGCAAGAACGATCTCCGTCACCTGCAGGCAGAGACGCAGCGTATCGACCGTGTCGAATATCGCTTCTTTGTCCTCCTGCATGTCCTTGTTATAGGCGAGCGGCAATCCCTTCATCATCGCCAGCAGCCCGGCGTGATGGCCGAAAACGCGGCCCGATTTTCCGCGGAGCAGTTCAAGCGCGTCCGGATTCTTTTTCTGCGGCATCAGGCTCGACCCTGTCGATACCGCGTCCGAGAGCGCGACAAAGCCGAACTCGGTCGAGCAGTAAAGAATAAGGTCCTCGGCAAGCCTGGACAGATGAACCATCGCGAGCGAGCTCGCCGCCGCAAACTCGACCGCAAAGTCGCGGTCCGAGACGGCATCAAGGCTGTTTCGCGATATGCCCTCGAACCCGAGCTCTTTCGCGACTGCCTCGCGGTCTATCGGAAACGCCGTGCCCGCAAGTGCCGCCGAACCGAGCGGCATCGTGTTCAACCGTGCGCGTGCCTGAAAGAACCGCTCGCGGTCGCGGTTGAACATCTCGACATACGCCAGGCACCAATGGGCCCACATCACCGGCTGTGCGCGCTGCAGATGCGTATAACCCGGCAGCACTGCGTCCGCG
>JAUCQE010000263.1 GCA_030372865.1 Pyrinomonadaceae bacterium | reverse complement strand
TACGGCGTCGAGGTTCGCGATGAATTTGTAAAAGCTCGTGAAAATCAGATCGGAAGCGTCGAGTGGTCACCGGATTCAAAGAAGCTGATCTTCACCTTCACCGGCGATGTTTACGTCTTGACGCTCGGCGAAGCAAAGCCGAAGCGATTCACCAAGACCCAGTCGCCGGAGTTCGGGGCACGGTTCCTCGACAACGACCGCATCCTCTACATGCAGAGCGGCAACGTCTTCGTCCTCAACATCGTGGACGCGACGATTACGCAGCTCACGAAAGAGGCAAATCCGCAGCAGAACTTCGGCGTCGGTGCCGTTACGCCGAGCAAGGACGGCAAAATGCTCGCGTACGTGGTCACCGACAGCTCAAAGCAGCGCGGCCTGATCGTGCCGAACTACCTGCCCGAGTTCACCGCGTCAAACACATTCCGCCGCGGCTGGACCGAGCAGAAAGTTTTAGCCGTTCCGACCGACGGCAGCCGCGACACTGCATTCGAGATCAAGCTGCCCAAGGCCGAAGGCGTCTCGAGCTTTCGCCGAATGGTCTGGACCGCGGATGAGCGTTCGCTGATCGTCGACCGCCTCGATAAGGACACAAAACGCCGCCAGCTTTTCTATATCCAGAACGTCGGCTCTAAAGACGAAAAGGTTATCCTCGTTACCGAAGAGACCGATGACAAATGGCAGGCGTCGCTGTCCGTCATCTTCGAGCCGAACCCCAACAACGCCGGACAACTCTTCTTCGGCTCCGAACGGGACGGCTGGAACCACCTCTACCTCGCAACCCTAGAATCGCCGGTTGCCTCACAGGCGGAAACACGGCCCGTAGGGAGTCTGCCCCAAGCCGATAAGGACCAGAGCCCAACCGGTTCCACCCCAACTCCGTCGGTAAAGATCGAACAGCTAACAAAAGGCAATTGGCAGGTCGAGTGGGCAAAGTGGACGGCCGAGGCGAACGAGATCGTTTATCTATCTACGACCGACGGATACACCGAGCGACAGTTTTACTCGATGCTCCTGCCCGATAAGGCCGTTATGAAGGTCGAAGGACCGAATCCGACAGGCATGCGTCTCAGCCCGCAAATGAGCGAAGGCGGCCAGCCGGAACTCCTGTACGAATTCTCCACCTGGAACCAGCCCGGCGAGCTTCACGCGGTGCGTGTTTGCCCGCGTTGCCGCGGTCTTCAATTCCCGAGAAAGCTGACCTCGACGACTCCGGCTGCATTTTCAGCCGTCAAATGGACCGAGCCGAAGTTCATCGAGGTCACTTCACGCGACGGCAAAAAGATACCTGCAAAGATCTATCTGCCGCCCGGCCACGATGCTAAAAAGAAATATCCGATGGCGATATTCGTGCACGGGGCGGGTTATCTGCAGAACGTGATCAACGGCTGGAACAATTACTACCGCGAGTTCATGTTCAACGACATGCTCGCGAAAAAGGGATACGTCGTGCTCGACATCGACTATCGCGGCTCGGCCGGTTACGGACGCGAGTGGCGGACGGACGTTTATGATTTCCTCGGCGGAAAGGATTTTGACGACCACATCGACGCCATCGACCACATGGTCAAGAACTACGGCGTCGATCAAAAACGCATCGGTGCGTACGGCGGCAGCTACGGCGGATTCATGGCCGGTATGCTCGCCATGCGTGCCCCTGAGCGGATCGCCGCCGCGGCCGCATTGCGTCCCGTGTTCGACTGGAAGAACTACTACGCTGCGAACCCCTTCTACACCGCCCAGCGGCTCGGGTTCCCCGAAAAGAACCCGGAGGCGTACAAGCGAAGCTCGCCGATCTTCTACGCAGACAAGCTCGAGCGGCCGCTGCTTATCCTGCACGGCATGGCCGACGACAACGTCCACGTCCAGGATTCGGTCCAACTCGTGGAAAAACTCATCCGTCTGGGCAAGACGCAGCATTTCGAAATGATGCTCTACCCGTCGGAAAATCACGGCTTTGTCCGCCCCGAAAGCTGGGCCGACGAATACGAACGGATATTAGCTCTCTTCGAAAAACATTTGCGGTAAATATCGACCGCAGAGACGCCGGAACACAGAGAAAGCCACAAATTGCTGTTTACCTCTGTGCTCTCTGTGTTCTCTGTGGTTAAATTCTTAATAATGCGAATTCTTGTTACCGGCGGGGCCGGATTTATCGGCTCGCACCTCTGCGAGCGACTGTTGAACGAAGGCCAGGAAGTTATCTGCCTCGACAATTTTTTCACGGGGCGAAAGGCTAACGTCATTCACCTGATGGACAGCAAGAATTTCGAGCTCGTCCGCCACGATGTCACCGAGCCGATCCTGCTCGAGGTCGATCAGATCTATAACCTCGCATGCCCGGCGTCGCCGATCCATTACCAGTACAATCCGGTCAAAACGGTCAAGACCAGCGTGATGGGCGCGATCAACATGCTCGGCATGGCGAAACGCGTAAAGGCACGGATACTTCAGGCATCGACCAGCGAGGTGTATGGCGATCCGCTCATCCACCCGCAGACGGAAGACTACTTCGGCAACGTCAACCCCATCGGCCCGCGCAGCTGCTACGACGAGGGCAAACGCGTCGCAGAGACACTGATGATGGACTACCATCGCCAGAATGGCGTCGATACCCGCATCGTCCGCATCTTCAACACCTACGGCGAGCGGATGCTGGAGAACGACGGCCGCGTCGTGTCGAACTTCGTCGTACAGGCATTAAGAGGCGAAGAACTTACGATCTACGGCGACGGTTCGCAGACACGTTCGTTCTGCTATGTCAGCGATCTTGTGGACGGCATCATCCGTCTGATGAACACCGAAGGCGACGACCTGCACATGCCGGTCAACATCGGCAACCCGGGCGAATTCACGATGAAGGAACTTGCCGAGGAGGTCGGGAAAGCGACCGGTAAAGACATCAGGATCAAGTACTTGCCGCTGCCGCAGGACGACCCCAAACAGCGTCAGCCTAACATCGAACGCGCGAAAAAGCTTCTCGGCTGGGAACCAAAAGTCCCGCTCAGCGAAGGGCTTGCAAAAACCGTTGAATATTTCAAAGGCGTCGTCGGAAAGAGCGCCGCAAACTAGATAATTGCGCCGGCATAATGGCCGGCGTTACGTATTATGAAAATTCTCATTACCGGCGGTGCCGGATTTGTCGGCAGCCACCTTGCAGACAAGCTTATCGAACAGGGCCACGAGATCACGGTCATCGACGACCTCTCGACCGGCCGCTACTCGAATGTTGAACACCTCGAAGGCCACGAGCGTTTCCGCCTTATAATCGACACGGTCCTCAATCAGCCCTTGATGGAGGAACTCATCCGCGAGACCGACCGCGTTTACCACATGGCAAGCGCTGTCGGCGTCCGCCTGATCATGGAACAGCCCGTGAAGACGATCGAGACGATCTTTCACGGCACCGACGTCATCCTCAAGTTTTGTTCGCGGTACCGCAAACGTGTCCTCATCCCGAGCACATCCGAGGTTTACGGCAAGGGAGCGTCTGTTCCCTTCCGCGAAGAAGACGACCTCCTGACCGGTGCCACCGACAAGCACCGCTGGGCATACGCCTGTGCGAAGACACTCGACGAGTTCCTTGCTCTCGCACACTGGAAAGAGACCCGCCTGCCGGTCGTCGTCGTCCGTCTCTTCAATACCGTCGGCCCGCGTCAGACCGGGCAGTACGGCATGGTCGTGCCGCGTTTTGTGCACTCGGCGATCAAGAACGAGCCCATCACCGTCCACGGCGACGGTTCGCAGTCGCGATGTTTCGGCCACGTGCATGACGTCGTCGAGGGGCTCGTTAAGGTGCTCGATTCGCCCGAGTGCTTCGGCCAGGTCATCAACCTCGGTAACGACGAAGAGACCAGCATCAAGGCCCTTGCGGAAAAGGCCATCGAGTTGACGGGCAGCTCAAGCGAGATCCGCTACGTCAGCTACGACGAGGCATACGGCGAGGGCTTTGAGGACATGCAGCGACGCGTCCCGAGCCTCGACAAGGCAAAGCGAATGGTCGGCTACCAGCCAACCCGAACGCTTGCTGACTTCATCAATGATG
>JAUCQE010000262.1 GCA_030372865.1 Pyrinomonadaceae bacterium | reverse complement strand
CTCGGAGATGTGTATAAGAGACAGGGCGACGAGGGCCGCACGCTGCTCGTTGCTCTAAAGCGGTTCACGAAAAACAACTCGCCGGTCAACACCATCGCCGCCCGCCAGCGGATCGCCGATGTGATGATCCAGGCAAATACGTACGTCTACTGAGAGAAAATTCCCATCTTTCCATGCAGAAAAAGCCCGATTTTTCGGGCTTTTTTGTGTCTGCGAAAAAAAATCCCACTTTTTTGCAAAAATTTACGCAAAAACCATTTTCGGCTCCGTCCTCTATGTGTAGCGAAAAGTCTGGTGTTGGGCGAACTTTGCCGTCAACCCGACACCGTTCCTCTCATTGAGTTTGATCTCTGTTCCCACACTGTACGGGTGTTTCCGGTTAGCCGGAAGCACTCTTTTTTTGTCCCGCAATTGCGGTAATATCGACCAAATGGCAAACGATTACAGAATTGAGCGTTGGCAGTCGATCCCGGCCCCGAACCCGGCGATGCTAAGGCATATCCTGGTTTCCGAGGGCTATTCCGTCTTCCAGTGGTCCGACCAGCCGGAGAAAGTTTACGGCACGCATTGGCACCCCGAGGACCAATCGCACTGGATAATCTCCGGTTCGCTTGAACTAACGATCGAACGCCTCGGCGTCTTTGTCCTCGAACCCGGCGACCGCGACTTCATGCCCGCAAACACCAAACACTCCGCCCGCGTCATTGGCGAAGAACCGGTGATGTATCTGATCGGAGCGAAACGGTAACTGCTGCGTCCGAAATGCGATAAAATCACACTATGGGGAAAGAACGAACACTGGGCGAGTTAAAAGCTAGCGGCTACGCGTCGCGGTCTGTTAAGGACGAGATGCGGTCGAATCTGATCGCAAAGCTGCGATCGGGCGAGAGGCTGTTTCCCGGCATCCTCGGCTATGAAGAGACCGTCGTGCCGCAGATCGTGAACGCCATCCTGGCTCGGCATAATTTCATTTTGCTCGGCCTTCGGGGGCAGGCGAAATCGCGGATCATCCGGCAGCTTACCGAATTGCTTGACGACGAGATCCCGATAATTGCGGGCTCTGAGATCAACGATGACCCGTTCCATCCGCTCAGCGCATACGGACGCCAGCAGGTCGATCTTCACGGCGACGAGACGAAGATCGATTGGGTTCACCGCGAGAACCGCTTCGTCGAAAAGCTTGCGACTCCGGACGTGACGATCGCGGACATTATCGGCGACGTTGACCCGATCAAGGCGGCAAAGGGCGGGCACCTGCTTTCGGACGAATTGACGATACATTTCGGCCTCCTGC
>JAUCQE010000261.1 GCA_030372865.1 Pyrinomonadaceae bacterium | reverse complement strand
GTGTCCGCCCATCCGGTCGGTGTGTTCCAGTTCCAAGGCGAGGTTATACCGCCGCCAAGAATGTAGTATTCAAGATCGGAGCGGAAACCGAGGTCGCGACGAACGTAGTCATTGAATACGGACGTGTATGGCGGGCGAATCGCCGTCATGCTCGGGTCGAATTCCGGCCCGGAGCCGCCGGAATCCTTGTCGTACCCCGTAAACCGGCTGTCGAGCCTGCCGGTCGTCCGCCGCCGGTCCCGAAGCAGTTCCTTGTTGAATTCACCGAGTTCGACGCGGAAGTTGTGGGAATCCACAAACTCCTTCGATAATCCGGTGAACCGGCTGAAGCGTTCAAGCAGGGTCTGTTTCTCCGCCGCGGTCAAACGGTCGATCCGGAGCAAAGCCGGCCCGAATTCATTCGCCGCAAATTTCTCCGCTTCTCTTAACACCTCCGCCAGCGGCTTGTTCTGAAGCTCTGGGGCTAGCTTCTTGTGATACCACGCGGTCGCCGTGTAAGAAGGCAAGATCATCACGAGCGGAACGTCGTTGTTCTCGGCAAACCTGATCGTCTGGAAGTTCGTGACCATCGATACGAGAGCGACTCCGCTAAGCCCGACGCCGCGTTCGAACAAATGGTTCGACAGCCCTGCGACCCTTGTCGTGCCGTAGCTCTCGCCAACCAGGAAGACCGGTGATGCCCAACGCTCGTAGCGGCCGAGATACATTCGAATGAACTCGCCCGTTGATTCTATGTCGCCGTTCACCGAAAAGAATTTGCTCGCGAGATCTGGTTTTACCGCTCGGGAATAACCGGTTCCGACGGTATCAACAAAGACGAGGTCCGTCAGATCAAGCCAGCTATGCTCGTTCTCGACCAGTTCGTAGGGAGGAGGCGGCATCATTCCGTCGTCGAGCATTTTGACTCGTTTCGGGCCAAGTGCACCGAGATGAAGCCAAACGGACGCAGAGCCCGGACCACCATTGAAGGAGAACATAACCGGACGCCTTGACCGATCGGAGACACCGTCCAGCGTGTATGCCATAAAGAATATCCGGGCTTCGGTCTCGCCGCTGACGGCGTTCCGGATAGGCATATGGCCGGTCGTTACGGTGTAATTCAAAGTACGGCCGCCGACCTTGGAACTATGCTTGGTTACCACCGGCGGATCGTCTTTCGGAAATGCGGATTCCGCAGGCTTAGGCGTTTCCACAGGCTTGGCCGCGGGAGATGCGGCCGGAACCTGAAAGAAGAACAAGATAGGTAAAAAGATAGATGCGAGCATATTTGTTATCGGACCACCTCGCTGACTACCTGTCCATTGATCATCGTTCCAACGCAATGCGTGGTGTACTCGAACGGGTCGCCGTCATACATGGCCAGATCAGCGTCCTTTCCGACGGCGATCGAACCGATACGTGAATCGAGTCCAAGTATCTTCGCGGCGTCAATGGTGATCGACGCGAGCGCGTCACGCTGTGAAAGACCGTTCGCTGCGGCGACAGCAGCCTCAAAAAGCACAACACGCGTCTTGGGAACATAGCCTTCATAACCGGACTGAAGTGCGAACGGGATACCCGCTTCTTTCAGCTTCTTGGCGGTTTCCATCGACAGATTTTCACGTTCACCACCGGCACGAGCCATCGTTGCGTGCAGGATAACCGAGAATCCGGAAGCCTTGATGTCGTCGAGAAGAGCCGTGGCGTCTGACGCACCGTCCAAAACGATCTTTATTTTGAACTCCTTGGCGATGCGAAGCGCCGAAGAGATGTCCTGAGCAGACTCCGCCGTTACAAGTAACGGAACTTCACCCTTGATGACACGCATCATGATCTCAGAGCGCGGATCTTTTGGCGGGTCCTTCTTCGCGGCGTTCTCTTGCGCCTTGAATAGTTCCGACCGAAGCATCGCGATCTGCTTGGCACGCGTGCCGGGCGAGCGGCCTTGTCCGCCGAGACCGGATGGGCCAAGTGTAACGGCGATCATCGCTGTAGGGACTATCGTTGCCTGGTCGACGTTCTTGCCTGTGGTCTTCGCGATCATCGTCTGTCCCGATACGAGGGCGGAAGGCTGGTGGCCCGTATGAATTGTCGTGATACCGAATTCCCGAACCCATTGGATCAACCGCTCTTCCGCGTTGTATGCATCCGTCGCACGAAGCTCAGGCTGAATGGATGCGCCGCCGTCTAGCGCCATCTGATCATGGGGCTGGTTGAGGTATCCGTTCAGTCCGACAACCGAATGTGCGTCGATGAGTCCCGGCGTAACGACCTTTGCCGAGATCACGCGGTAGTTTGACGGAATATTGACCTGGGCCGCAGTTCCTACCGCTTCGATCTTCCCGTTATTGACGAGCACGACGCCGTTGGTGATCGGGTCGCCCGTCATCGTCCAGATCGTTTCGCCTTTTATCGCGATCTGGCCAAATGCGGCTGACGCTGATGCAATGAGGATAAGCAATAACAAAGAGATATTTCTGTACATTGTTAGAAAACGTTTCATTAGTAGCCACCTCCGAGATCGCCGTCAAAACAGTCGAGATGGAAAAGCCTGTCATTCGACGCACCAAAACCGCCGACCGCGATAAGATGGTCTTCCGTTTTGCTGCGGTCGAAAACGTTTTTGCCTTCGACCCAGGTCTGCAGCACCTGCGTGTAAACGCTTAAGGGATCGCCCGAAAGAACGATAAAGTCAGCGTCCTTGCCGACCTCCAGTGAACCGACTCGGTCCTGGACATCGAGCATGATCGCTCCTGCCATGGTCATCGCATATAGAGCTTTCTCGCGCGACATCCCGGCACGCACTGCGAGTCCGGCAGAACGCAGGAAGAGTCGCGAATCCGTGATGTAATCGTCGGTGTGAAATCCGACCAAAGCCCCTGCCTTCTCGAGCCTTGCACCGTTATCGAATCCGATGTCCATCGTTTCCAGCTTTCCGCCCGGAGAATCGATCACGATAATCGACGCCGGGGCTTTTGCAGCGGCGATCTCATCGGCGACCTTCCACGCCTCGGAAACGTGCTGAAGCACGATACGGAAACCGAACTCTTTCTGCAGACGCATTGCCGTCATAATGTCGTCATGGCGGTGCGTATGGAAATGGACCACGCGTTTGCCGTCGAGGGCCTCAACAAGTGCCTCCATCGCGAGGTCGCGCGGCGGCAGCTTGGTGCGGTCACTCCCGGCGTTTCGAACCTTTTCTCGATATTCCTGCGCTTTAATGAACTGCTCGCGGACCAATGCGGCAGATTTTGAACGGGTTCCGGGGAAACTGCCGCCGCCCGAACGGATCGGGTTCGTACCGTTGGCGAACTTGATCCCGCCCATGTACTTGCCGTCTTTGTCGAGGATAAGTAGATCGTCAACCCTGACGGCTCCATCACGAAGTTTTAAATAGAGCGTCTGACCGCTGTCGAGATGCCCGGAGCCCGGCATCACATTGACTGTCGTTATTCCTCCGGCCTGTGCCCGCTGAAGACTCGACGATCGAACGTTTAGTGAGTCGAGAATGCGGACGTCCGGCTGGATCGGAGCGCTGCCGTCGGCTCCCGAACCTTCGCCGATGTGGCTGTGCGTATCGACGAGGCCGGGCATGATGACCCTGCCGCCGAGGTCGACCGTCTGTGCCCCGGCCGGCACTCTAACAGAGCCAGTCGCCCCGATCGCTACTATCTTTCCGTTCTGGACAACAAGGGTTCCTTGTTCGATCGGTGCGCCGACGATCGGGATTATCCGTGCATTTACGAACGCCGTCGTCTGCTGCTGCCCGAATACGGTGCAAGCCAGCAGCAGTACGGCCGCCATGCAAAAACTCATGTGCTTCATTTATTGTTCCTCGATCAAAAGAATGTGGTGCTGTGGTGTATTGATAAAGTGCAACGAAATGGTGCGGGTGTCAAGATTGTACACACGAAATGGTAGCGAGCGGGCAGGCAGGCTCACGCGGCCTGTTACCCACTATCACGGGAAACCCTTTATTTTCGGGAATTACTTGAATATTCACTATTTACCCGCCGCTTTTGGCACAGTCGTTGTAGATATCCCGGCATCGAGCGATTACTTCAGGGGGAATCTATAGTGATGAAAAAGTTTCTTGTTTTCACAATTCTATTCGTTTTTGCTTTCACAATGACGATGCCAGAGGCCTTTGGCCAAACGCGCCGGACGCGTAAGAAAAATCCGGGTTTGGCGACGAACCTTGCGATCATCGCCGGATCGACAGCGGCGGGTGCTTTGATCGGACGCGGTCGTAACGGTGCGATGATCGGTGCCGGTGCAGGTCTTCTTTATGCTTCGAGCCGTAAGGGTACCAAGCGTCGCTACTACAATTCGAAATATCGCCGTGCGGCGAAGATCGCGGGCGGCAGCTTGCTCGGTGCCGGTACCGGTGCCTGGGTTGGCGGCAAGACCGGAATGGTCGTTGGTGCCTTAGCGGGTGCGGGTGCAACGTATCTTTACACCAAGAACGGCAACCGTTACTACAGGGCGTCGAACGGGCGTCAGTACTATATCCGGGACGGCCGTAGATACTACGTACGATAGTAATTGAGTAAATGGTTCGGCAAGCAGCTGGTTCGTTAAGCGGGCCGGCTGCTTTATTTTTCGGTCAGGGCGGGAATCGTTACCGTGAACATCGCGCCGCCACCAGGATTATTCTCCACGTCTATCGTCCCGTTGTGGGCCGTAATAATTCCATAGCAGACTGCAAGGCCGAGGCCTGTGCCTTTTCCGGCAGGTTTTGTCGTATAGAAAGGGTCAAAGGCCTTTCTTACTGAAAGCTCATCAAGTCCCGAACCGGAATCACTAACACCGATCCGCACGGAGCTGCCGGACTGAACGGCGTTTATCCTTATCTCGCCGCCGCCGGGCATAGCGTCTCGTGCATTGAGGACAAGATTCAAAAATACCTGCTGCAACTGGTCTGCGTCGGCAAGGATATTTGGAAGTTCCGGCTCTATCTCAACCTCAACCTTCAATTCTTGAAATGTCGCGTCGAACTGGGCAAGTCGCAAAGCCGAACTGATTACATCAGAAACTTCGACCGCGGTCCGTGCTGCCGGTCGGACGCGTGCGAAATCCGTGAGGTCCTTTGTTACTCTCGAGATCCTTTGGATCTGTGAAGCGATAAGGTCAAGCTGTTCCCGCTGTTCGCCGTTTGTGGCTTGCTGCGTACGGATCATTTGAATAAGGGAGGAAATAGATGCCAGCGGATTATTGATCTCATGTGCAACGCCGGCTGCGAGGGTTCCCATTGCGGCAAGGCGATCGGTCCGCATCAACTGCTCATTCATGTTTCGAAGCTGCTCGATGTCCGACGCCATTTTCCGGCTCATTTGGTTGAACGAATCCGCCAAAATTCCGATCTCGTCGTTACTCTTTCTAAGGTCGACCTCGGTTCCATAACTGCCTTTGATCACATCTATCGCGGCTAATGTGATCCGCTGAACAGGCCGCGATATTGTCCGCACCACCAGCAGGAGCAAAAGCAGGTTCGGGACCAAAGCGGAGATAACGCTGAAGACAAGGTATTTTCGCCAGGCGTCTGTGGTCATGCCGTCTCTGAACGACCACCAGGCGATAGGGACCTGGAAGATCGTAAAGCTGACGATCGCGACCACTGCGATGCTGATCGCTATTTTGTACGTAAGCGGGAAGAGTCGGAACTGGTCGAGTGCAGACTGCAATGAAAAGAGCTTAAAGTTCGAAATTGCATACGCATAGATCAGTACGCCAGGAAGGACGAAGATCGAACTGTATGACAAAAGTTCAAATTGTCCGAAAAAGGGAAGTGCAATATTCGCTATCGTCTTTAGTATCCCGGTTATAATCAGGCCCCAAAGAATAGCTCCAGTCTGCTGGCCCTGCTGCGAGCCCCTGTACAGACGGTATTTCCGAAAAAGGATGGCCGCTCCGTAAAAGAACAGGAAGTAAACATACCCCACGAACGCGTACGCTATCGGCGTGAGCGCGATCGTGAAAGAGCCGTTGGAGAAGTCGATATACTTCCAAAGGAAACCGAAAAGAGCAGAAGGTATAAAGACCAATGCGGGGGCGAAGAGAACAGCGGCTTTTCGTCGCGGAGTTCGCGAATTTTCCGGGAAGACCCAAGCAAAAACGACGAGGGCGAACTGCATCAGCAGCGATATGATAAAACTGGCCGCCGCCCACCATCCATGATCAAAGCCCTCCTGTTGAAAATTCCAGAATACGAGGTCCTTTGTCGTCCACAGAGCGAGAAATGCAATGAAGGCTGCAAATGTT
This sequence comes from Pyrinomonadaceae bacterium, assembly GCA_030372865.1. Classification (GTDB taxonomy): domain Bacteria; phylum Acidobacteriota; class Blastocatellia; order Pyrinomonadales; family Pyrinomonadaceae; genus OLB17. The sequence continues at coordinate 643 of JAUCQE010000261.1, read as the reverse complement.
TGATGCGCCCGGCTTCGAGGATTCGCGACGAAAACGTAGAACCCGAGAAGCACGAGAAGCAAAAGCGCGAATAGGTGAAGCAGTACGAGCATCCGAAACAATATTAATTCGGATCGTCGAAATCGTGAACTTCAGACTACCTCAGCTGTATTTTGAAGTTCGCTCCGACCGCATTGATCGTACGAATCGTGCCCGAACGATTTGTTCTATGAAGGTAGAAAAATTCGGCGGAGATCAACTTAGAAAGCTTCTTAGAGATGCCCGCAGAGATCTCGTTCCGCGAGAACTCCTGATCGCGGAAATCGTAGTATATCTCGTCTGCAACAAACGGAGTAAACACCTCATTATCGCCCTTTTTGATAGGCACCGAAAAGGTAAACTTGTTGCGATAGCGAACCGAATCCGGCCTTGAGTTCCTTATTCGATACTCAATTCGGCTGCGGTTCTTGACTGCGACCTTAGACCACTTTTTCGAGTAGTTCAGGTCAAATCGAACTCGGTGTTCAGTGTCGCGGCGGTTCCGGGTATCTTCACCGCTTCGGTAATAATAACTCGGCGAAAACGAGAAACTGTTATTGATCCTAAGATCTATTCCGACGCCGATCCGCCGGTCCACAGGAAAGAGTCGGTTCTGACCTAACCG
>JAUCQE010000260.1 GCA_030372865.1 Pyrinomonadaceae bacterium | reverse complement strand
CACAGGTGGCACTTGTGCGGACAAAGAATCTCAAGCTGCATATGTCGATGGGCATGGCCGGCATCGTGTTGGCGGCGCTTGTCGTCGTTGTCGGGATGATGACCGCGTGGGATTCGCATATCGTCCGGCACACGGCACCGCCGGGGCTGAACCCGCATTCGTTCTTTATCGTCCCGACGCTCGACATGCTCTTTTTCGTCATCTTCTTCGGCGGCGCGATCTATTTCCGCAAGCGACCCGCCGAGCATAAGACGCTGATGTTGATGACGGCGATCAATTTCAGCCCTGCGGCGTTTGCCCGGATGCCTCTGCTGCCGCCGGAGATGATGATGGTCCAGGCACTCGTGCTGCCGATACTTGTCGGCATCGCCTGCTTTGCCTGGCACACCTGGAAGCACAAAAAGGTAAACCGCGTTTTTGCGATCGCTCTCGGGGCGTTCATCGTTTCGGGCCCGTTACGGATTGTCATTTCGGGCACCGACGCGTGGCTCGGCTTCGTCGGCTGGCTGGCGAGGTGAACCCAATGGAAAACGGACAGTGGACAGTGGACAATGCAGGCGCGGCCGTATGACCGAAGCGCGTCATTACCCATTGTCAGTTATCCATTTTTCACTAACCAACACACCAACTCTCGACCCTGATACAGAGTTCATTTCTATTTCGCGTTCATTCTCGGAGGTGGCTATTTTATGGCAGTCAATGAAAATGTTCTTGGGCGTCCTGTCGCGGTCGTAGATGCGGCGGAGAGGCGTGCTCGGGAACATCGCTTTTATCTTGTTGCCGGTTTCCTCGCTACCGCACTCGTCTTTATAGGTTTTTCCAAGCAGTTCTATCTGAGGCTTTTGTTCGATCTTCCGCCGCTTTATTCGAACATGGTCCGTTTTCACGCCGTCGTGATGACGGCCTGGGTCCTGCTTTTCGCGGCTCAGACGTGGCTCGTTTCCGCCAAACGCATTCGCACGCACATGAAATTGGGCTGGGCCGGAGTCGGGCTGGCTGTGCTTGTGCTCGTGACGGGCTATCTGGTCTCGATCGGCGGGCCGTCGCACCTGACGGCGGCGGACCTCGGCGGCATTCCGCCGCTGTCGTTCATGATCATCCCGCTCGTGGACCTCTTGCTTTTCATCCTGTTCTTCGGCGGGGCGATCGTACTGAGGAAACAGCCGGCGGAGCATAAGCGGCTGATGATCTTGGTCGCGGCAAATTTCCTACCGCCTGCCGCAGCACGGATGCCGATCGAATCATTGCAGGCACTCGGGCCGTGGTGGCTTTTTGGAATGCCGTCGCTTTTCGTTATCGGAGCAGTCGTTTTTGATATCTGGCGGAGCGGGAAAGTTAATCTCAATTTTCTTGCCGGCACCGTGATCCTTGTCGCGTCGTTCCCGATCAGGCTTTGGATCGGCGGGACCGAGACCTGGACCAACATCGCACGCTGGCTCTCGAGCTAGCAGGCACAATTTTAGTGCCCGCACCGGTGAAGCCCGGGCCGCCTCCACAGCGGCTCGGGCTTTTTGCATGCAGCGGCGGAATGGACACATTCCCGCATATGTCGCAGAATATAAAACGACATACATTTCCGTCTTTTTTTAATAGATAAACACTATGAGGCTTCGTTGGCGGTTCGGCGTTATTGCCGGTCTATTTCTTGATTTCTTTTGTTCGTATCCACAGCTGAAGATGTGGTACGAGCGAGGCGGGTAATGGAACGGCCACTACGCGTATAACGACATCGACGAGGTCGCATACGCGGCATACGTGCGGGC
>JAUCQE010000259.1 GCA_030372865.1 Pyrinomonadaceae bacterium | reverse complement strand
TCGTTCTCGTAATTATCCTTCATCAGGTTTTCCGATTCGATCCAGGTCACGTTCACGCGAAGGTCGTTCGCAACACCGGCGTGTGTCAATGCTTCCCGCAGCGACTTGTAGGAGTCTTCCAGCTCGACGTACTTGCCGACGATCGCGATCTTGACGGTCCCGCCGCTCGGTTCTTTGATCGTCGCGACCAGCTCCCGCCATTTCTTAAGATCTGCGCTCGGGAAACGCTCCATTAGCTGGAGATCGTTGACGATCAGGTCATCGAGCCCCTGTTCGTGAAACGCCAGCGGCACCTCATAGATCGTCGGAACGTCCAATGCTGAGATGACCGCATTCTCCTGGACATTACAGAAGAGTGCGATCTTCCGGCGGAGGTCAAGCGAAAGCGGCCTGTCAGAGCGGCAAAGCAGGATGTCCGGTGCGATACCGATCTCGCGAAGTTCACGTACGCTGTGCTGTGTCGGCTTTGTCTTTAGCTCGCCCGCGGCGGCAATGAACGGCACGAGCGTTACGTGAACGAAGATGGCGTTTCCGCGTCCTTCCTCATTGCCCATCTGGCGGATCGCTTCCATGAACGGCAGCGATTCGATGTCGCCGACCGTACCGCCGATCTCGACTATCAAGACGTCGGGTTTGTGTTTGTCCGCGACCGTCCGAACGGCAGCCTTGATCTCGTCAGTAATGTGCGGGATGACCTGGATGGTTTTGCCCAAATAATCACCCCGGCGTTCTTTCTCGATGACTGAAAGGTATATTCGCCCGCTCGTCCAGTTATTCGCCTGCGAAAGCTCGGCGTGAGTGAACCGCTCGTAATGCCCGAGGTCGAGGTCTGTCTCAGCACCGTCGTCGGTAACAAATACTTCGCCGTGCTGAAACGGCGACATCGTTCCCGGATCGACATTTATATACGGGTCCAGCTTCATCATCTGGACCTTCATCCCGCGAGCCTCAAGCAGGCAGCCGAGCGAACTCGCCGCCAAGCCCTTACCGAGACTCGAAACCACGCCGCCTGTTACGAATATATATTTGGTCATAATTTTAACTCCGGCTCACGTCCGGAATCGGGTCGCCGTCCGATCAGTTCTATCACTAATCTGTGCTGTCCAAGCCGCCCGCTTTTCCTTCCCGCTTCTTCTTTTGATACCGCCCGTCCTTCATCTGGGCAACTACTTCTTTAGCTTTTGCCGCTCCCGGATCGAGAATTTCCTGCAATGCATTCATCCCGGCTCCGAGTTTCGAAACGCTTTCGGCCGCGTTTCGCTCAAATTCCTCGTTCGTTCGCGTCTTCGATCTCGACAATGCCCGCAGCCCGAAGAACGCGCCGGCGATCAGCAACACAAAGAAAATAAGCCCGAGCCAATCGCTCATCATTTATTCACTGATGAAAAGAACGATCCTTCGGTCGCTTCCATTATTTCGCGTACCCGATCGAGGTCCGCCTGCGTATCGACTCCGATCGACTTGCCGGCTGCTTCCACCACGCGTATCACGGCCCCATTTTCGAGAGCTCTCAATTGTTCAAGCATTTCTGACTGTTCGAGAGCGGTCGGCTGCAGCTTTGTAAATCCAAGCAGGAACTCCCGCCGGTAAACATAAAGCCCGGTGTGCTTCTTAAACTTGCCTATTAATGTCTTGTCCGCTCGCAGTGCAGCCTCAAGCGATCCGTGCCGGGACGCGGCTTCTCTTAAAAATGGAATTGGTGACCGCGAAAAATAAAGTGCACGGCCGCCGGCATCCATCACGACCTTCACGATATTTGGGTCAAATACGTCTTGGACTGTTTCGATAGTTTCAAATGTCGTTGCAATGTCGCATCGCTCGCCTGTCAGCATTGCGTCCACGGCCTTCTCGATCGTTGCCGTGGGAAGCAGCGGTTCATCACCTTGCACGTTAACGATGATCGACCCTTCCTGCAGGCCCGCCGCGACCTCCGCAATACGGTCGCTCCCGGAAACATGGTCCGGCGACGTCATCACGGCCTCACAGCCGTATTCGCTCACCGCGTCCAGGATCCGTTGGTCGTCCGTCGCGACGATCACGCGCGAAACATTGGCCGCTTCGCGTGCACGATCGACCGTGTGAAGGACCAACGGCTTACCCGCAAGCGGCAACAGCATCTTTCCGGGCAGACGGGTAGATTCAAACCTTGCCGGAACGATCGCGATGACATTTTGTAGGGGATTGTTCCCGTGATGCTCCACGGGATTTTAGGTTATCCTCAATCGCGTCCCATTTCAAGATGCGATGGTCGAAACTTTGGATATGCCCCGCGATTCAGTAAACTTCGAGCGTGGAAGAACAGATATTGCCCGCGTCACCCGCGACCATCAACACGCAGCCGATCGCACCGCTAGCCTCACCGAACAACCCTCCGTGGTCCGGTTGGACCGGTGCCGTCGTCTGGGCCGCCAGCGTCGCCGCCATCCTCGTATTGCCGACGGTTTTTCTAGCCGTTTACGGCGTCGCCACCGGTTTCGACATGAATAACCGCGAGATGCTGGTCGAATTTGCGACCCGCGACCGCGGTGCCATCATCTCGCAGATCCTGGCGATCTTCCCCGCCCATATAGCAACGCTCGCACTGGCGTGGGCCATGGTAACAAAACTTGGCGAACGCCCCTTTTTCGCAACGCTGGGTTGGCATCACGGCGGCGTCCGATGGTGGCATTATGTCGTTACACTATTTGCCTTTTTAGTTATCACCGCGGCCGCGACCAGCGTTTTTCCCATCCGTGAGGACGACATGGAACGCGTGGTCCGCAGTTCGCGGACCGCACTTTATCTCGTTGCTGCCATGGCCGTCTTTACTGCGCCGCTCGTCGAAGAGGTAGTTTATCGCGGGATTTTATACTCGCCCTTCCACCGACGCTTCGGCGCGGCTTCGGCGGTAATTCTGGTTACGGTACTTTTTGCTGCGGTCCACGTTCCGCAGTACTACGAAAACCCGGCAAAGATACTCGTTATCGTGCTGCTGAGCCTGGTTTTGACGATCGTGAGGGCGATGACCGGCAGCCTTCTGCCCTGTTTTATCCTGCACCTTGCGATCAATTCTCTTAACGCACTTCTACTTATCGCCGAGCCCTACCTGCAGCCAACGGCCCTCGACCCGGCTCAGTCGATCATGGCGATGCCCGGCATCTTCAAATAAAAAAGCGGGAGATGGTCTCCCGCTTTCGTTTCTTAACTGAAAAAGGACTATTGAACCGGCTTGGTACCTGAGCCGCGCGATGATGCCGGCGGTGCACTCGGTGCCTGAGGCACGAAGACCGGCCCCGGCGTCATGATCGGCGGCGTATCGCCGATCGGCATACGGTCCATACGGCCCGCACCGCTACGTCCGCCCTCACCGCCCATGCGTTGGAACGGGGGAACTGAACCTCGGCGGTCGTTCATCGGTCCGTTCGTGGTCGGCGGGTTGGTCGTGCCACCGCCGCCGCTACCTGTCCCGGTACCCGGCGTTCCGGTGTTTCCACCCGGGAACCGCGGATAGCCGTAATATACGTTCCAGGGCAGTCCGTATCCCCAGATACCCATTCCGTAATAGTAGCCGTACGGCGAACTCCATCCGTAACCGAAAGGAAGGAAGCAATGGTGTCCGAACCTCGGGTCATAGACCCACAGGCCGAACGAACTGTACATATCCCACATACCGCCGCGGTAGGCACTCAACAGCGAGCCGCGAAGGTCCCTTCGCTTTAGCGAGGTCGTCGACTTGGCTAGTTCCTTCGAACGCGCCTTGCTCCACTCTTCAAGCGAGTCCCGCTCGTCGCGGTCAAACTTTGCGACTGCAGAATTTTCTCCGCTCACCGTCGCTTCGCGGCCGCCTTTGACAGGTTCGGCCTCGTTACCATTAACGAGTGCCCTTCCTTTCCAAACCGAGATCGTACTACGGCCGTCCGCTGATGCGACCGTATATATTCCGGTCTTAATGATCTCGAACTTCGAACCCGGCGTATCGACCGTTACAACAAAATCGTCGTCAGCGAATACCTCGAGCACCGCCTGGCCGCTGGAAAGCGAAAGCTGCAGGTCTTCAAGGTCGGTCGTCTTGAACTGAAATGTACTATTGGACCCAAGCCGGATATAGGAGCCCGGATTAAGAAGGATCTCAGCTTTGCCGTTCTGGCCGGTCGTTACCCGCTCGCCAACCTCGATCGTATCGCCCTTGATGATGCGAGAGGTCTTGCCCACAGCATCCACGCGGATGACATCGCCTTCAATAAAGTTCACTCCGCCCGCACGGGCCGAAATAATGTACTTATCGCCCAGAGCGGTACCTGTCTCTTATACACATCTCCGAGCCCACGAGACAGCG
>JAUCQE010000258.1 GCA_030372865.1 Pyrinomonadaceae bacterium | reverse complement strand
CCGTTCTGACCGTAAAGCTCAACGACCCGACAGGCTACGGCCGCGTTATTCGGGACGACGAAGGCCGTTTCAAGGAGATCGTCGAGCAAAAGGACGCGACCGAAGAACAGCGTGAGGTCCGCGAGATAAACGCCGGCATCTATTGTTTCGACAGCCGAAAGCTATTTGCCGCACTGTCCCGCATCGGCAATAACAACGCGCAGGGCGAATATTACCTGACGGATGTGCCGGCATTGCTTCGCGAGGACGGCGAGGACGTTGCCGTCTTCCAGCACTCCGAATCCCGCGAGATCGAGGGCGTAAACAACCGTGCACAGCTTGCCGAGCTCGAGCGCCTGCTAAATCGCCGAACCATCTCGAAACTCATGCTCGATCAGGGCGTCAGCTTTGTCGATCCGGTCAGTTGCTACGTCAGCGAACGCGCGAAGATCGGCCGCGACACCGTGATCTACCCGAACGTCACGATCGAGGGCGACTGCGAGATCGGCGACGGCTGTACGATACGCTCCGGAACGCGCATCGCGAATTCACAGGTCGGCCGCGGCGTTACGATCCTCGACAATTGCCTGATCCTTGATTCGGAAGTGGATGACTCGTGTTCCGTCGGTCCGATGGCTCATCTCCGCGGGCATGCCGTAATGCTGCCGGGTTCGAAGGTCGGTAACTTTGTGGAACTAAAGAAGACCACTCTCGGCCGCGGCTCGAAGGCGAGTCATCTGACATACCTCGGCGACGCGACGATCGGGGAGAACACGAACATCGGTGCCGGCACGATCACGTGCAATTACGACGGCGTGAGAAAGAACGAAACGCACATCGGCAACGACGTAAAGATCGGTTCGGATACGATGCTCGTTGCTCCGGTCGAGGTCGGCGACGGTGCGGTTACCGCTGCAGGTTCGGTCGTTATCGAAGATGTTCCTGCCGAATCGCTCGTCGCGGGCGTGCCGGCAAAGGTCAAGCGAAAGCTTTCGACGGAAGTGGATGACGCTTCTTAAAGCCTTAAATACGGTCTCTACATCGCGATATTAAGTGTATCCATCGCGATGTAGAGTGTCTCGAACGGCTTATTAACTGTCTCGAACGCGTTATTAAGTGTCTATATCGCGATATTAAGTGTCTACATCGCGATATTAACTGTCTCGAACGCGTTATTAACTGTCTATATCGCGATATAAAGCGTCTGGTGAACAATAATTAGGATGAAAGTACTTTTTTATATCCTGGCGGCATGCTCGGGCGTTTTCGGGTTTCTTGCTTTGGTCCGCTCGGTTGAGAGTTATCTGGCGGGAACCGGTATGAACGGCTTGATGATCATTTTTGCGGCTCTCGGACTGGGACTTGCAAGATTCTGGACCAAGCGGGCGAGGATGCTGTCGTAAATTTATATGTGCGGAATTGTTGGATACGTAGGAAATAAGCAGGTCGTGCCGTTGATCATCGACGGACTGCGAAAACTTGAATACCGCGGGTATGACTCCGCCGGTATCGCCGTCGTCGATGAGGACCACCACCTTGAACTTCGTCGTGCAGAGGGCAAGCTTCGGAATCTGGAAGAGTGCATTCGGCTGAAACCGCTCGACGGTACCTACGGCATCGGGCACACGCGATGGGCGACGCACGGGCGGCCGACCGAGGAAAACGCTCACCCGCACCGCGATCAGTCAGGCAAGGTCGTGGTCGTTCATAACGGCATCATCGAAAATTATTTGCCGCTAAAAGAACGCCTTGCCGCGAACGGCAGCGAGTTCAAGACCGAGACCGACACCGAGGTGATCGCTCACCTCATCGGCCATTACAAGGAAGGCGAAGGCCTCTCGCTCGAGCACGCCGTGCAGAAAGCGGTCAAGGAACTTCGCGGCATCTTTGCCCTTTCGATCATCTCGGTCGATGAGCCCGACACCGTCATCGCCGTCCGCGAAGGGCCGCCGGTCGTCATCGGTTTGGGCGACGGCGAGTTCTTCGTCGCCTCCGATATCCCGCCGATCCTGCAGCACACACGCGACGTCTTTTTCCTCGGCGACCGCGAGATCGCCGTGCTGACGAAAGACGCCGTCCGCGTCACGGATTTTGACGGAAACATCGTCGAGCCCAAACAGCAGCGGATCACCTGGGACCCGATAATGGCGGAAAAAGGCGGCTTCAAGCACTTCATGCTCAAGGAGATCTACGAGCAGCCGCGTGCCGTCCGTGATACGGTTCAGGGCCGAGTTTCGCTCGATACCGGCAAGGTCTACCTCGACCAGATGGACATCGGCGAGGAAGATTTCCGTACGCTTACGTCGATCAAGATCGCTGCATGCGGCACGTCGTGGCATGCCGGCCTCGCGGGCAAGTACATGCTCGAAAAGCTCGTCCGAATTCCGGTCGAGGTCGATTACGCATCGGAGTTCCGCTACCGCGACCCGGTATTGACGGAGACCGATCTTCTCGTCGTCATTTCGCAATCGGGCGAGACTGCCGACACCATCGCCGCGATGCGTGAGGCACAGCAGCAGGGCTGCAAGGTGCTCGCCATCTGCAACGTGCAGGGCTCGATGATCCACCGCGAGGCCGACGGCACCATCCTCACCCATGCCGGCCCCGAGATCGGCGTCGCCTCGACGAAGGCGTTCACGGCCCAGATGGTCGCGCTTTATCTACTTGCCCTCTACCTCGGCGAGATCCGCGGCACTATCGACAGCGAGACCGGAAAGCAGCTTGCCCAGGACCTCGCGGAACTTCCGCTCAAGATCGAACAGCTTTTGAATGATGCCGATTCGATCGAGGAGCTTTCAAAGGAATTCTTCCGCGTGCAGGATTTCCTTTACCTCGGCCGCGGCATCAACTTTCCGGTCGCGCTCGAAGGTGCGTTGAAGTTAAAAGAGATCAGCTACATCCACGCCGAGGGCTATCCGGCCGGCGAGATGAAGCACGGCCCGAACGCCCTGATCGATGAAAAGCTGCCGGTCGTCGTGGTGAACACCCGCGAGCATGACAACGCCGCGAGCGAACTTCGCTACGAGAAAACGCACTCGAACATCGTAGAGGTAAAGGCGCGCGACGGCATCGTCATCGCCGTGCTGACTGAGGGCGACGAGATGAGTTCGCGCGTTGCCGACCACGTGATCGAGATTCCTGAAACCTCCGACCTGCTCGGCCCCGTGCTTTCGGTCGTGCCGCTGCAGCTCTTGTCGTACCACATTGCCGTCCGCCGCGGCTGCGACGTCGATCAGCCGAGAAACCTCGCGAAGTCGGTTACCGTGGAGTAGTGAGGGCATTCGATGATGCTCTAACAAGGTCTGCGTAGCAATTGCATTCTCATCCACTCATATAATGGACGGCAAGATCGAAATTATTTCTGCGATAAGCAAAGCGTTCACCGGTGTTACGCTCGATGGCGGAATAAGTATCGATCAGTCTCGGGTTATTGATAATTACGGACGCGGAGCCTCGCCGGAAGAGTTTAAACGTTTACCCGACAAGGAGATCACGGACGATTGGTCCAAGATACCGACTGAGGTCTTGGACGATTACGATTGTGTTGCGCACTTGGATGAAAAAGGACTGCGATATTATCTTCCGGCATTGATGATCAGGCTGCTCGATAATTACGACTCAGGTTCAATGATGACAATCGCTACGCTTAGTGCTCTTTACCCAAAGACAGAATCCCGAGAGTCTAACTTGTCAGAGATGAACATGGAACAACGGCGGGCGATCGCGAAGTTCTTAAAAGCGCTTCCGGGTTTGGTTGAACTCGAGGGCGAGGACCGTACTGTTGTTCCGCGAGCATACAATCGATATTGGTCACGCTACCTTAGCGAGTAATGCGAAATATGAAAGCCATCATCGTAAACGAATTCGGGCCGCCCGAGGTGATGCAGGTCGATGAGGTCGACACGCCGTCGCCCGAAGGGACGCAGGTGCTGGTCAAGATCGAGGCGGCGGGTGTTAACCCCGTCGATACGTATCTCAGGTCCGGCATTCACGCCCATGCTCCGAAGCTTCCGTACACGCCCGGCAAGGACGGTGCGGGAACGGTCGAGGCGGTCGGGCCGGACGTTACGAAATTCAGGGCCGGCGACCGCGTTTATACTGCGGGGTCGATCTCGGGAACGTACGCCGAATATTCTCTCTGCGACGAATCGCATCTCGGCCGGCTTCCGGCGAATGTTTCGTTCGAGGAAGGTGCGGGCGTCTGGACGCCTTACGCGACGTCGTATCGTGCGTTGTTTCAAAAGGCGGGGGCGAAGGACGGCGAGACGGTGCTCATCCACGGAGCGTCGGGCGGCGTCGGGCTCGCGGCGGTGCAGTGGGCAAAGAACGCGGACCTCAAGGTGATCGGCACGGCCAGCTCGGATGAAGGCCGACAGCTTGTGCTCGATAACGGTGCCGACGCCGTTTTCGACCACACTGATGAAGACCACTACTCCGACATCTTCGACTTCACCGAGGGCCGCGGCGTTGACGTGATCATCGAAATGCTTGCCAACGAAAACCTCGAGCGTGATTTCGAATGCCTCGCGATGAACGGCCGTATCGTCGTCGTCGGCAACCGCGGCAGCCTGCAATTCACGCCGCGTCAGGCGATGACGAAAGAGACGACCATTTACGGAATGTCGCTATTCAACGCGCCGAAGGAAAAGCTCGACGAGATACACACGGCTCTCTTCGCGGCACTTGGCGAGGGCGTTGTAAAGCCCGTCGTTCGTGAAAAGATACCGCTCGCGGACGCTGCACGGGCACATCATGCCGTGATCGAGAACAAGGCTTTCGGAAAGATCGTGCTCGTTCCCTGACAACGCGTCTTCCGGCAAAACACAGAGGGCTGCATTCGTACGGATGCGGCCCTTTTTCCGTGTCTGCGAACGATACACCGCCCGAAATCTAAAATCCTAAACCTCCGCAGCTACAAGCCTTTCGCCGTTTGGCATATTCATTGCCCCCTTAACCGCAGGAGCTAAATATTGAAAGAGTAAACCAGGAGGAAGATCTAATGAATGCGATCGAATTATTGAAATCTGACCATGACAAGGTGGATAAGTTGTTCCAGAAGGTAAAAGCGACGGACGAGCAGGAACATCCTGCGTTGTTCGAAAAGATAAAAGAAGAGCTTGAGGTGCACATGCATATCGAGGAGACGGTTTTCTACCCGTGGATCAAGGAAAACGCGGAGGGCGAGCTAAAAGACCTTGCACTCGAAGGCGTCGAGGAGCATCGGCAGGCGAAGATGTTCATGCGTGAACTCGAAAATCTTGCCGAAGACAGCGAGAAGTTCGACCCGAAACTGAAAGTGCTGATGGAAGACATCGAGCACCACGTGCAGGAAGAGGAAGGCCAGATGTTCCCGAAACTCGAAGAAGAGTTCGAAACGGCACAGCTCGAAGAGATCGGCGCGGAGATGGAAAAAGAGAAAAAAGCCTTCAAGGGCTCATCAAAAGCTGCATCGGGCAAATAGCCGAACGCGACGGAGACACGACGAAAAGGCGGGCAAAACCCGCCTTTTTCACGTTTAAAGCCCTTACCGAACTGTGAGAAAAAGGTTTTTTCTCACGATAAGAAAGATTTCTCGCAAAATAAGAAAGTTTTCTCACAGCAAAAGAAAGAAATCTCACACGACATGAAAGATATCTCACAGCCCTTGCCGAGGGCCTTTGATTATTCCTGTTGACTGTTAAACAAACCCGCAGTAATGTAGCGAAGTCCCCGAATATACAT
>JAUCQE010000257.1 GCA_030372865.1 Pyrinomonadaceae bacterium | reverse complement strand
CGCTGTCTCGTGGGCTCGGAGATGTGTATAAGAGACAGGCAGATACGGGCCCTTGAGGACAAGTTCAAGCGCCGCCTGCTGGAGCGTGTCCGGGGGCGACGGGAAGTAAAGCTAACCGCCGCCGGCGAAGTATTTTACCGCGAGGCCAAGAATGTTCTCGAAGCTTTCGACAAATTGAACGAGAGCCTTCGCGGGCTGGTCGGCAAGATCGGCGGAACGGTAAAGGTCGCGACGGTTTACAGCGTCGGGCTTCATGAAATGTCGTCAAAGGTCGCCGAGTTCATGACGAAATTCCCATCGGCAAAGATCGATCTCGAGTATTCACGGACCACAAAGGTCGTGCGTGACGTCCTCGGTGGGTCGGTAGAACTCGGGATAATCGCCTTCCCTGAGCCGAAACGCGGCTTGACCATCGTTCAGATGCCGCCGAACCGTCTCGTCCTTGTGTGTCCGACGGACCATCCGCTGGCGAAAAAGACACAGGTTCGCGGCAAGGATCTCAAAGGCCAGGATTTCGTCCATTTTGAACGCGACACGCCGACGAGAAAGGCTATCGACCGGCTCTTCCGTGCCAAGGGCATCGAAGTGAACAAGGTGGCTGAGTTCGACAATATCGAAACGATCAAAAGCGCGGTCGAGGTCGGATTTGGCGTTGCGATCCTCCCGCAGACCGCTGTTGCCGATGAAATAAGGTCCGGGCGTGCTGCCGTCGTCGAACTTTCGGAAAAGGAATGGATCAGGCCGGTCGGGGTCATCTACAGGAGTGATAAGACGCTTTCGCTGGCCGCCAAGAAGTTCGTCCAACTGCTCGAATCAAACCCGGTATCGTAGTTTCAGGCCTGAAGTATCATGCTCGAGAGCGATCTGAACATCTTCCTTCGAGTCGGTGTGAGCCTCGTGCTCTCCGGCATTCTCGGCTGGGAACGAGAGAGTGCCGGCAAGGCGGCCGGGCTACGGACGCATATCCTCGTCGGTGTTGCCTCGACCCTTTTCATCGTCATCGGCGAACTCATGGCAGTGAGTTTTCGGTCGTACGGCGATCATGTGCGCTTTGACGCAGCGAATCTCATCGGTGCCATCGTAACTGGCATCAGTTTCCTGGGTGCGGGAATAATAGTTTTCAAACGTGACAAGAGTGAGGTACGAGGGCTTACGACAGCGGCCGGCATTTTGATGACGTCAGCAATAGGAATGCTGATCGGCCTTGAGCGATATGTGCTCGCGATCGGCTCGACGGTGATCGTCTTTCTCGTTCTTCGCGCAGTGCAATACCTTGAACCTTCGATCGCAAAGGCACCCGAGAGTTCCAGATCTTCCAAGGATAATTAATCGAACGCAACGAATGTCAGCGGCGATGTCGGGCTCGTGCCGTTGAGGGCGGTCCGGAGAGTCGACGCCAAACCCTCTGCTTCCATATATTCCCTGCCTAGCAGCTTTCGAAACCGCTTTTCCTTCGATTCCCCCTGCAATTCTTTCAAAAGCGACCGGAAAAGAGCATTGACGATCTCCGGGGCAAACTGCTTTCCTGCATTTCGCTGGAGGTCTTCAAAGACATCAGCAGCCGGGCGGCGGCGTTTGTAGGGGCGGTCGGTCGTCATCGCGTCGAACGAATCCGCAAGATTCACGATCTTTGCAATGAACGGTATCTCGCGGTCATAAAGGCCGTCGGGATAGCCGCGGCCGTCGAGACGCTCGTGATGATATTTCGCCGCTAGCGGCACGTCAGCGTACGGATGATGGATCGGCTTTAGGATCTCGTATCCGACGCCGGGATGTTTGTTGAGTTCGATCGATTCCTTGGCGTTGATGCGATACGGGGCGTTGATGATCTTTCGCTCGACCGTGATCTTACCGACGTCATGAAGATAACCGGCAACGGCAGCTCCTTCGACCTCGTCCTCGCTCCAGCCAAGTTCTTCTGCAATATACTCGGTATATTTGCCCACCCGAACCGAGTGGCCCTCGGTGTATTTATCTTTTCGGTCGATCGCCGCAGCAAATGCCTTGACCGTGTCGGTATAGGTCATTCGGAGGTTTTCATATAGCTTGCGGTTCTCTTCGGCTCGGCGTTCGAGCTCGGCCATCATGTTTCGCTGGGCGATAGCGACGCCGATGTGGCGGGACATCGCACAAATGATGTCGCGGTCATAGCTTGAATATCTCTCACCGCTCGCTTTTTCGCCGAGGAATACTGCTCCGAGCAATTCGTCGCGGACGACCAACGGCACTACGAGCTCGATCTTTGCCTGCTCGAAACTGTTGTCGTAGATCTGGAAAAAAGGCAGTACTTTTGCCTGGGAATTCTCTATCGGGTACATCCCGCAAGAGAGGAACTGTCGTTCGTCCTCGTAGCAAAGCGAAAGTGAAAAGGGAAACTCGTCGCCGAGGCCGCGGGCGGCGACAAGATTCAGTTCATGGCTGTATCGCGAAAACCTCGCGACGCCGCCGCGCATGATCGCCAAAGACCCTAGAAGCAGATGGAGCGACGTCCTGACCGTCTCCTGAAAATTCTGCTTGTTAGAGATCTCCTGGCCTAGTTCGGCGAGCGCGCCAAAAGTATGGACGAGCTTCGCCTTTTCCTCGGCCATGTGCCGGAAATTCGGTGTTTTAAAGTCTTGTATCTTCAATCCGCTTGTTCGGTGCGGGCATTGTTTAGTTCGCCGGCGGGCGGCGACGCGTTTCAGTTCCGGGTCGGTATATAGACCACCGAGAAGTACTGTTCCTCCGAGTCGAGCCCGCCTAGGCCTTTATCGCGACGTGCTTGGTAACGCCTAGCATATCAAAAAGCTCGACTGTCGACTCATTCACGTCTGCGAACACTACTCTGGCGCCAGTGCCCTCGGCAGAATCGATAACGCCAAGAAGTATCGAAACGCCGATCGAATTCACGATTTCGGTTTGGGAGAAGTTTACGACTATTTCGCGACAGCCGCCTGAGAGCAACTTTCGGCATTCGAGCTCGATCATCTCGCCCGTAAGCTTGTTGAGATAGTCGCCCGCAAAGACCGTCGCCGTTTCACCTTCAGCACGGATGAATCCGGCCGCAACTGGTTCAGCCATTGTTTAACTTCTTTTCCTTCTTCTATTTAAGTGCAGGGATGAACGAAAACTTACAGATGTTTTAACACAAGCGCTTAAATAAAACAACAGAAATTCTTTGGGCAAGAATTTGAGACCATCAAGGCAATGCCGTTCGGTGACACGACGTCGCGAGACTTCTAGGCCTTAAGTGAACAGCAGTAAGGCGTTACCAGAAGCGATCGGCGACGCCGGGGCCTATCAGGCGGCCTCAAAATATTTTGTCATCGAAATGCGGGTGCCGTCGTCAACGTGTTCGATGCGGACGTCGTCCATCAACTGGCGCATAAGTTTCAGGCCCCAGCCGCGACGGCCCTCATTCGGCTCGACCGCGACGCTCTTTTCGACCAACCGCAAGCCGCGGTTCGAGATCGTGATCGATATGCGGTCGCTTCCTACAGTAAATTTCTGATGGATCCTGCGGTCCGGGCTTTTGCTGTGCTCGGAGGCGTTAATGCACGCTTCGACAAGTGCCGTCTTTATGCGATTGACTTCTTTCGTCGGAATATTATGCCGACGAGCAATATCTTCGAGCGTGTGTGCCGCGACCATTTCCGCGTCGTCCGTCATCGGAATTATGATCTCGTATTCCTCGGCCGGCTGGGTGTGTTCGACGAACGTTCCCTTTGCGAGATATTCGGTCAAAAGCTCGACCTGCCGACGGCTTGTGCCGATGCCGTTGCGGCGAGCTATCAGATCGAGTGCCTCGGCGGAAAATCCTTCCGGGGCAACAAGCCACAGTTTGTACTGAAGAAATCCGCTGACCGCAGCGGCCATTTCTAGCCGATCGCACCACGATTCGGCGACCTTTTCGGAAGCCTCGAGCTTCGAATCGATCTCGGCTGCGATCCACGCTGTACGGTTCTCTCCGCCGAGGTCACCTTGCTCGAACCCGATCGCGACAGCCGAACGCTCTCGATATGAGGTTAGCCCGATTGCCCTGTAAAAGGCATCCGTGTGTGCAGAGAAGACGATCTGTGGCAACGGATAAAGATCGGTCCACTCCGAAAGCTGAACGCGAAGTTCATCGGCGGGCATGCCCTTGAACTGGTCGCGGAACATTCCGTAGAAGAGCAACGGGGCCGGAACGCTTTTGCCGTCAAAGTTGCCCATCACTTCCCGCAACCCGATCGCCGACGACCGCCGGTAATGATCGGCCATCTCGTTCGGGGCTGACTTGATCCCCGCGGAGAGAACATCTGCGAAAACGGCTGCCCGCGTTTCGCTTCCGGTCTCGAGCCGGTGTTTCACGCTCAGATGATCGCGGAGAGCGCGGTTCTCGCGCATTACCTCGACGCGATTTCCGGAGACACGAACGAACTCTTCAATGTTCAACCGTTGAAGGACGTACTCGAACTCGGATTCCGGCAAACCGATTCGCTTTTGCCACGCCTCGACCGGAACATCGCGCCGGTCAGCAGCGAGCGAATCCGCGAAAAGAAGCACCAACTGCTGGCGCGCCGAGGCAGACGGACAGGCGTCAATGAATAGGTCATCGAACATCCGGCTTACCGAACCGCCAAAGATCGTTTCCGTGTAAACAGTCTCGAAGGCCCGGAAACTATCAAGCGACTGCGATCGAAGTGCCGCCGCGTCTACTATCTCTTGAAGCACCCGCAGGTCACCGTCGCAGCGAAGGGCGGCAAGATCGCGTACGGCGTCGGACATTTCGATACCCACGCGTTCGGCAGAGACCTGAGCAAGACGGCCGGAATCTTCGAATGACAGAGGTAAAAGGCTCATTCGCTGCAACCCAACTGCATTGAATGGAGAACGCCGTCGCAGTGCCAGCACAAAGGGTGACTCGCCCCGGCCGAAGAGTTCGGCGATCTCCGACCGGCCGAAAAGAGCCGGGGCATTGTGAACGTCGTCTAACAGAACGGCCAGCCGATAGCCCTTAGCCGCGGCACGTAGCGGAAGGCTGAAACACGACCGCACGTATGTAAGTTCGTCCTGCTCGTCGGACGCGATCAATGCAGCGGCCTCCTGAACGAACCGGTCGTCCTGAGGCAAAGCAAGGCGTGCGAGTTCTTCCGTGCCCGGCGACATGTGGACGACGAGCGGGTCGTTCCGGCGAAACGCGACGAACTGCGTCAGCACATCAAGGACAAAACGGCGGGCAGTTTCCCGCGCCGGAGCGTCCGCGGACTGAAAGGCAAAATACGCGGGGACGATCACGCTCTCTGTAGCGAAAAGGGTGTCATATACCTCCAAGAGAAGTTCGCTCACGCCAACGCGAGGCGCGGCGGCAATTACGAGCCCACCGCCTTTTCGCGTGTGCGAAAGCAGTGCCTCGGTCTCGCCGGTGCGTCCGATCATCTCTTCGCGGCGGCGGCGAGCGAGTATTCTCTTGTATTGGATCAAGCTCATTTAGTTGATCTTTTCACGGAAAGATCGCCCCATGTCCTCGTATTTGATCACGCAGTTGCGTCCGAGTTCCTTTGCCTCGTAGAGAGCCATGTCGGCCGCGGTGATCCAGTCTTTCGGGTCTTCGAACTCATTCGCGTAGCCGGCAACGCCGACGCTGATCGTCACCTGGCGTTTTGGAAACTCGGTCCGCTCGACACGCTGCCGTATCCGCTCGGCGATCCAGTTCGCCTGTTCGACCGGCGTCTGCGGAAGAAGCACGGCGAATTCCTCGCCGCCGTAGCGTGCCGCAACGTCCGCGGCCCGCAGCGTTCGCTTCAAAACGCTTGCGACCAGTCGTAGTGCTACGTCTCCTGCCGGATGGCCAAAGCTGTCGTTGTAGGACTTGAAATGATCGACATCGATCATCAACAGGCTCATCGGAAAACGATAGCGGCTCGCGCGGTTCATTTCTTCGATAAGGCGTTCCTCGATATATCCGCGATTCATCAGGCCGGTGAGCGAATCGGTCATCGAGCGTTTCTCGAGTTCGCCCGCCCTTACCTGCAGCTTGCCGCGGTCGATGGCGACTGCGATCTGCGGAGCGATCGTATTGAGAACTTCGAGATCGCGCTCGGCAAACGAACCGCCGTCTGCCCGGTCGGTGAAGTTCATTACACCTAGCCGACGCTCGCCTATCAGAATGGGATAACTAATGAATGATGAGGTCTTGTAACGCCACTCGCCCGGTGCCCGGCCGATGCCGGCCGCGTCTATGTCGGGCACGACGATAGAATGGCCGAGTTCGAATGTGCGGTTCGCGATCCGCGACCCGACATTCTCCGTCCTTCGAAGGTCGACCGCCGAGCCGATCGCGGCCTTCGCGGTCAACTTCCCAGTGTTCTCATCGCGGATAAGCAAGGACGCCCGCTCCGAGCGGACAAGCTCGGCGGTAACGCGCGTGATCTGTGTCCAAAAGTCGTCGCTGTCGATTCGCTTCAGGCTGTCACCGAGCCTTCTAACGCCTTCGTTAATCGCCTCGCTCCGGCTGACCTCGTCGCGTAGCCGCAGTATCTCGATCTGGGGAGAAACGGCCTTTACAACCCGGCCGATCGCCGAAGTCTCGCGGCTCATTTCCGGCACGGCCTGGATCCCGAGAGCTGCACGGATCTCGCCGCCGATTCGAGCCGGAAAAAGAAGCATCTTTCTCCCGCCGTGCTCCCCGCCGACCCGCTCTTTTAGTTCGACAAAATCTCCGCGGTCGGCGGCGGCCAGCAATCGTTCCGAGTCTCGACGCATCCGGATCGTAACCGGACGGTCGCCAAGTTCGCCCAGTGCGGCAATGCTGCGGAATCCTGATTCGAACTGTTCGAGCCAGACAAGTGAATCGAATCCGTAATTCTCGCTGATCTGCTCAAGAACGAGTGAGCACGCCTCTACATAATCGCTTCCGGCAAGCGTCCCCAGCAGCGAACGAACAATGGCCGCAGACACAGCTTCGTCACGGCTGCGGGCAGAGGCCTGCAACGGTTGCGGGACGTCGATCTGGAGACCTGAAGTATGAAGTTCGGCGGCACGGCGCGCGATCAGGTCGGCCTGGTCGGCTATTTCATTCTTTTCGCCAGCAAGTTCGAGGAGTTCGTTTGCTTTCGCCGGGATCGAATTTTGTATCTTCTCAGCGGCTTTCCTGATAGGCTCGGCCGAAGCTCCCATCAGGACATTCTCAAAAAATTCTGCCGGTGAAAACCGGTTCCATTCGCCTGAGATCGCCTTCTCGGCAGCTACTCGATAGCCTTCAGCCTTGAGAAAGGTCCTGCCGACGATCGCTACCTTTGGTCCGGCCTCGTCGTCCGCAGCCACTGCTCGGCAAGCGAGCCCGGCGTGGCACTCATAGTCAAAGGGTTCGTCCGAACTGTGAGTCTTTTCAAAGGCCTTTCCGCAGAACTCATTGCAGCGTGGCCGAAACTCCTCTGACCGCCATAGCGAACGGCAGATCGAGTTATTGTTGGCCGCCGCAATTTCGGCTGCATTATTGTCCAGAACGACGACCGCTACACCGTTTTCGTCGGCAAGACGGTCCAACGCGTCCTGGTTCTTGTGGGCACTAGAACTCATCACGTTAGTAGATACGAAAGTATTTGCACACAACGCTTTAAGGCGTCGCTGGGGGCACACTGGCCTTTTGCATACTCCTTAATACTTCCAATAGTTAAACACTTTCAAGAAATCTTTTCGGGCCGGGCAAACCCGTAATTAGATTATCACAAAGCCCGTCTGCCGCTGGTCGCGGACGCGGACTCCGCAATGCAATGCTTCGATGCAGCCGTGTTCGGAATGACTGCAAGCGCGCAGCGTCGATCGGTCCTAAACAGGCGATTATCATCCGATTTTAGAGTGGCACGGGTATTGAATGATACGTTGACGAGCATAAAACGCATGCGGGAATCATTTTCGCTTTGTTTTAAGAACGAATTTGAAGATCACGGAGGTAGAAGTAATGAACAACACAGATAAAAACGCAGTGCCGATCACCACTGAAATGGCGGGACATACGCCGTCCTTTTCGGGTGAAGGTAGCGAGGGGCGGATCTCGAACGGTTCAGTCATCTCAACCCTGAACGGCCTAATCGAGACATGCCGGGATGGCCAGGAAGGATTCAAGCAGGCGGCGGAAGGTGTCGACCGTACCGATATGAAATCGCTCTTTTACGAATACTCTCAGCAAAGGGCGAGTTACGTCGGCGATCTGCAGAGCCTTGTGCAGACGCTCGGGGGCGACCCGGAAGACAGCGGCAGCCTGGCGGGTTCGCTTCACCGAGGATGGATCAACATCAAATCGGCGGTCACCGGTAAGGACGAAAGTGCGATCCTGAACGAATGCGAACGCGGAGAGGATTCGGCCAAGAACATGTACAAGGAGGCCCTTGAAGAGCAGCTTCCCGACTACATTCGCCAGACGGTCGAACAACAATACGCAGGCGTCAAGGAAGCCCACGACCGGGTTAAGGCGTTTCGTGACGCATTCAATAACGAGGGCGATGGACGCTCGTCAACAGCTAGGACAGGCTTTTAATACTCCTTCTTCATATTCGCCTGTCCAGAATGAAAAGGCCCGGGTTACCGGGCCTTTTCATGTCATCTAATTCGTCTCAATCGCCGACAGCACCTAACCCGGCGGCGGCGTTCGCGTCTATATTGGGATTTTCTGCATTGATCCGTATGCACGCGGCCCGATGGTTGGGCTTGATCTCGACAAGCTGTGGAACTCGCTGGCTGCACTCAGCGATGGCGTACGGGCACCGTGTGTGGAAATGGCAGCCCGCCGGCGGGTTGATCGGCGAAGGCACGTCGCCTTTCAAGATGATCCTCTCACGCGTCGCTTCGATCTCGGGATCGGGTACGGGAACGGCCGAGATCAACGCGCGCGTGTACGGCATCAAGGGGTCTGCGTAAACATCCTTGCCCGGTGCAAGCTCGACGATCTTACCGAGGTACATTACTGCGACACGGTCGGAAAGGTGTCGAACCGCCCTAAGGTCATGAGAAATGAACAGATATGTAAGACTTTTTTCAGCTTGCAGACGTTCCATCAGGTTCATGATCTGAGCCTGGATGGAAACGTCGAGCGCCGAGATCGGCTCGTCTGCGACGATGAATTCGGGGTCAACGGCCAAAGCCCGTGCGATACCGATACGCTGGCGCTGTCCGCCCGAAAATTCATGCGGATAGCGTTTGACGAAGCGACGGTTCAACCCGACCGTCTCCATAAGTTCCTGTACGCGTTCATCAACGGACTTCCCGTTCGCGAGGCCGTAGGTGCGGATCGGCTCGCCGATGATCTGGCCGACGTTCATCCGGGGATTAAGCGAGGCATACGGGTCCTGAAATATCATCTGCAGGTTACGCCGTTGGTCTCGCATCGCAGACTGCGACAGTACCGAGAGATCGCTGCCCTGATAAAGCACGCGGCCGCCCGTAGGCTCGGTCAGTCGGAGGATCGCCTTGCCCAGGGTTGACTTACCGCAGCCCGATTCACCGACGAGCCCCAGCGTTTCGCCTTTTTTGATCTCAAGAGTCACGCCGTCCACGGCCTTGACCCATTTCGCCTCGCTGAACAGGCCGCCGCCAATGCGATAATGCACCCGCAGGTCGTCCAGTTCGATAACGTTGTTTCCGTTCTTTTCCATCTTCCCCTACTTGCTTCCGACGCCCGGCGGCACTTCGATCGAGATCGGGGTCTCATAGTCGTACACGACCGACATCGACTTCATCGCGCCGCTGCTGTAATCGGCATTGATCTTGAGCGGGTAACCCGAATCCTTTGAGATCCAAAGCTTCGCCGTAAATTGGATGCCGCCCTCCGGAGCCTGGCCCGAATAAGAATACCGGTACGCCGGCTTGCCCTCTGCCGTGTCCTCGCCTTCGAACGTCACCTCCTTGATACCTTTCATACCCTCACGATTAAAGGTGTCACGAAAATCAGGGATCATCGAACCGACGTCGACAGGCATCTTCTGCCACGAACCGCCGGCATTCATATAGGTCGCTTCACCGACGATGATCATGTTAACGGCCTCTCCCTGCGGAGTATTAGTGGTGATCCGGAAACGGTCGGGAGCTATAAAATCGACCTCTGCGTTCATCGGGCCGCCGCCGGTCGACTGCATCTTTGCTCGAAAAGACTTAGCCGCGAGGAACCGCTCTCCAAGTTTCTCAATATCTGCCCGCGGATCGCTGCTAGGAGCAAAAGACGAAGACGCCGTATCGGCGGGCGCAGTGGCCGTACCGGTATTCGCTGCTGAATTACCTGGGGCAGCAGAGTTTCCGCCTGCCATATCGCGTAGCGACGAGCAGCCGATTGCAAATACGAGCAGTATAAATAAAGGGAGCAACAGGTTATTTTTCATATATTTCGTCGTTTAATCGGCAGTCGCATGTGTTCCGAACAGAGATTCATTCTGCTCGATCGAAACACCGCCCTCGCGCAGAGATTCCGCGTAAACCTCGTTCGCGAAATGGCAAAGCGAATGGTGGTCCGCGTTGATCTGCACGAACGGCGGGAAATCGCGGCGGCAGATGTCTTCCGCGCGTTCGCAGCGTTCGGCGAACGGGCATCCGGGCGGCAGATGTGCAACGTCGGGCGGCAGGCCCGGGATCTGATAGAGTTCCCTTCCCTGTTCATGTGCCGGATCGGGAACGCTCTTCAGGAGCCCTTTTGTATACGGGTTCGCCGGGGTCGCAAAAAGCTCTCGCGTCGGCGCCTGTTCGAAAACCTTGCCGGCGTACATCACGATGATCTTGTCCGTCATCCCGGCGACGACGCCGAGGTCGTGAGTGATAAGAATGACGCTCGTGCCGAGTCTCGCCTTGAGATCCTTGATCAGCTCCAGGATCTGAGCCTGGATCGTCACGTCCAACGCCGTTGTCGGCTCGTCAGCGATCAATAGCTCGGGGTCGCAACTCAACGCCATTGCGATCATTACACGCTGGCGCATACCGCCAGAAAGCTCGTGCGGATAGCCGTCAAGACGCGATTCCGGATCGGGTATTCCGACCATCTCAAGCATCTTTACAGCATGCCTGCGAGCCTCTTCCTTCGAATGTCCAAGGTGGAGCTGCGTTACCTCCATTAGCTGCGTCGAAATTTTCAGGAACGGGTTCAGTGACGTCATCGGGTCCTGGAAGATCATCGCGATGCGCTTGCC
>JAUCQE010000256.1 GCA_030372865.1 Pyrinomonadaceae bacterium | reverse complement strand
ATTCACCGCATCGCCGGTTCCTAGCTGCTGCTCCTGGACCACAAATTCGACCGCCGAAGCGTCGAGTTCTTTAAGGACCGCGGCCCTCACATCGTCGCCCTGATGGCCGATAACGACGTAGATCTTTTCGGGAGCGAGCGCCGTCGCGACGCGGGTTACATGATTGATCAGCGGCCTGCCGTCGAGTTTGTGCAGAACTTTAGCGATGTCTGAACGCATCCGAGTGCCAAGCCCGGCGGCCAGGATCAAAACGTTGATCTTTTTTAGTTCGGTCGAGACCGGTTCCATAAAGTAGGATTTTGCCACAAACGCCGGCAATATATCGAATCAGCAAATCTAATTGATAGGATAATTAATCCTGAACGCGTGAAGAACAATTAAGGACCGCCGCGGCGAGTTTTGCCGGGTCGTGCCGCACCTTTTCGCCGGCATCAAGCAGGTCCGCGTAAAAGATCTTCGCACCGTCGATGGTGTCGCCTGTGATCGAACCGTGAACGCCGATCTGCTCCGAGCCCTCGAGCTCGTATTTTGCCGCCTGCTCCTGCGAAATAAGGCGATCGTTGACGATTATGACGTCGAAGGTGAGTTCGGGCACGTGCTCCTTAACGACCTCGAGATGCCGCCGGGCAGTCATTCCGTCGGTCTCGCCGGGTTGGGTCATGAGGTTGCAAATAAAGATCTTTGTCGCGTTGGTGTCGGCGATCTTTTTCGCCAATCCGTCGACCAGCAGCGGCGGAAGCAGGCTGGTGTACATCGAACCGGGGCCGACGGTGATTATGTCAGCGGCCTCGATCGCCTCGACCGCTCCGGGCATCGGGTGGCATTTTTCCGGCTCGAGCCTGAGGCGTTTGATGCGACGGCCGGCTTTTCCGACATTGGTCTCGCCGCGGATCACCGTTCCGTCTTCGAGTTCAGCGACGATACGGACGTCGGAGTCGGTCGCCGGGTGAATATGGCCTTTGCTCGCAAGCACTTCCGAAGACAGCCTTACCGCCTCGGCAAAATCGCCCGTGATCTCCGAAAGTGCCGCGAGGAAAAGGTTTCCGAAATTATGCCCGCCGAGGTCTCCGCCCCCGGAAAAACGGTGCCGGAATAGCTTTGAAAGCAGCCGCGAATCCTCGGAAAGGGCGACCATACAGTTTCTGATATCTCCCGGCGGCGGCATCCTGAACTCATCGCGAAGGCGACCGGAACTTCCGCCGTCGTCCGAAACGGCGACGATCGCAGAAAGGCTCCGGATCGAATGACCCAAGCCTGGATCGCGGCGAACGAATTCTTTCAGCCCGGTGAGAAGTGTAGAAAGCCCCGAACCGCCGCCAATGGCGACAACGTTCAAAGGCTTGGCAATGTTCGGATCGTTCATCTTAAATGATAGCTATAAGGACTTTATCCAAACCGGGGTGGCTACGGCAACCAAAGACCGGCCCCGATCTGCCATGTAAAAAAATGTTGTTACCTTTGTATCGGTTGTGATAGATTTAATGGAGCGGCCTGTGTCGCCTCGGTCCCGTCACGCAGTCTCAGAACTCTCTGAACGATCCGCACTTTCCATTTTAATCCATTTTTGTTAAACCTTACGGGTAGAAAAACATGGCTCACTCGCCTTTCATCCTACAGGAACAGCAGTTCCAAAAGTTAAAGACGGTCCTCGCCCGCCTCTGCACCGAATGTGCCGCCCGCGTTGTTTTCCTTGTCGACCGCGACGGCCAGACGATCGCATTTCACGGTGACATCGGCGACATGGACACGACCAGTTTTTCCTCGCTCGCCGCCGGCAATGTCGCCGCGACCAGCAGCATGGCGAAACTGATAGGCGAAGATACCTTTCCTGCCGTTTTTCACGAAGGCGAACGCGAGAGCATATTTATCAGCGTCATCGGACGCAGCCTTCTTGTAACTGTATTTGACGAACGCTCGACGGTCGGATTGGTCAAGATCCGGACGAAACGAGCGAGTTTTGAGGTGGCTTCGATCTTGGAGGAAGCGGTTAAGAGTGCCGCGACTTTCAACGTCAACAGCCCGTCGGTCTTCTCCGAAATAACGGACGAAGATATCGACAGCCTATTCAATTAGCAAACATTAACCCCAGGCAAGACCATGACATTCATCAACTACGCATCACGCGAGATCAATTGCAAGATAGTTTATTACGGGCCGGGACTCTGCGGTAAAACGACGAATCTGCAGTATATCTACGA
>JAUCQE010000255.1 GCA_030372865.1 Pyrinomonadaceae bacterium | reverse complement strand
ACGTTCTTCCGGCAAAATCATTCTCATCCACAAGGAAGGAATGTTCGATCCCACGCTTCGCCTGTGTGATGGAAACGGCTTTCCAAGATTGGTCCGGCAGATCCATAACGAGGCTAAACCGCGCTTTCAGATCCGGCTGATCGAACACCGGGAACGCCGTGCTCGCGTCGCTCGGGACAAAGAGCGAATAGATATACTCCGACCCGTCCTCTTTATCGATATACCGCGTTATCGCCGACCCGCTGGTCAATATCGGCGACGTGAAATCGAGCCTGATAACATTCTCGCCCGATTCAACTCCATAGCTGAAAAAAAGGTGTTCGTTATGCTCGTAGTACTCAGCGAAGCGTGTTTCCCCGCCATGGAACTCCTTCACTGCGGCTTCGCTTCGAGAACCCTTTTCTACTTTTTTTCCGTTAACCGAAACATTAGAGATCGTCGACTTTTCCTCGTGTCCTTTTATCTTCCTCCAGTCCAAGATGATCGGGGCGATTTGGAAGTATTGCATACCGCGCCCTTTTGTCGGATCCACAGGATCGCCGTAAGCTCGTACCCGTATCTCCATCGTCCCCTTCAGCACCGGCGACATCTTCTCGAGCGTCAGGTTCAGCTTGTACCGCACGTCCGAGTAACGTGCGGCCCGCCACCGTGCAAGCTCGAGCGAGACGCCCGGCTCGATCTTCGGCACCGACGGCGTCGCATTGCTTTTTGCACTATTCATCTGCGGGAAAACGGCCGCGGCCATCGCAGCCAGGGTGAGGGAAACCAGAAGTATTCGCATACGGGCATTCTAGGCGTGGTTCGCTCTCAACTCAAAACCAACCCACGCGCTACCCCATTAGTCTGCCCACACCCACAAATGGTTGCCGCGAGGAGGAGTTAGCCACGAATTAACACGAATTTTCACGAATTGCTTTGTCACGTTGAACGTTGAGAGGGCGACCGTCGACCTGCACGCATAACACCGAAAAATAATTAGTGTAATTCGTGTTAATTCGTGGCTAATAACTTATGTCTTCATTCGCGACCATTCGCGTAATTCGCGGGCAAAAACTCTTCTTCTTCCTCTCCGTGCTCTCTGTGATCTCCGTGGTGAAATATCTTTTGAC
>JAUCQE010000254.1 GCA_030372865.1 Pyrinomonadaceae bacterium | reverse complement strand
GCTATGATCTCTTCAATCTCCGATTTTGAAAGGTCGTCTTTCGCCCGTAGCGATTTCCTTGGATCTTCCCCGATATATCGGACGCGAATGCGGTAGATATCGAGTTCCGGATCGGGCGGCATCGAGGCGAGAAGGTCTTTCTTTGATTCAAATCCAGCAGCTTTCGCCTCTGCTGCGGTGATCTTGTTTTCCTTGATGACGTCAACGGCATCAATCCCGAGCACGCCTCGCTGCGTCATCTGCGTCCCGCCCGCCTTCACCCCGCACTTCTTCCACCGGCGAAAGATCAGCGTGATCTCGCCTGCGATAATGCGGTCGAGGATAACGTTCTTGATGAGCATTGTGAAAAAAAAACAGCTGTCTGCCATCGGCAGCCAGCTGTCGCCTTTTATTGGGGGTTAAAACCAGCTCGATTTCTTCTTCGACCCGCCGCCGAAGATGCCGCCGAGTATTCCGCGGACGATCGTATTGCCGATCTGGCGGCCGATGGACGAACTGGCGGAGCGAGCGACGCTTTTCGTTATAGATTCGACGAGCGTATCGGGAGCACGAGCGGCCGCGCGTTCGGCCTTTGCCGCTTTCTCGGCTTCCTTCTGCGCTTCGAGTTCGGCTTTCGCGGCGGCCTCTTCCTGCATCTTCTGCTGGGCTCGGGCGGAAAGGATCTCGAACGCAGATTCGCGATCGACCGCCTCTTCATAAACGCCGGCGACAAGCGAATTATTTATTAGCGCGGTGCGCTGTTCGGGCGTGACCGGGCCGATCTGGCTGACGGGCGGCACGACGAACGCGCGGTCCACCATCGTCGGCACGCCCTTTTCATCCAGGCACGAGATCAGAACTTCGCCGACGCCGAGTTCGGTGATGGTCTTGACCGTATCGACCGCCGGGTTCTCGCGAAAGCTCTTCGCCGCGACCTTCACGGCTTCCTGCTCCTTCGGCGTGTAGGCACGAAGAGCGTGCTGGACGCGGTTGCCGAGCTGTGCGAGGACGGAATCGGGGATGTCGGCCGGGCTCTGCGTGACGAAATAGACACCGACGCCCTTTGAACGGATTAGGCGGACGACCTGTTCGATCTTGTCAACAAGAGCCTTCGGAGCGTCGTCGAAGAGCAGGTGGGCTTCGTCGAAGAAAAAGACGAGTTTCGGCTTATCAAGGTCGCCGGCCTCCGGCAGCATCTCGAACAATTCCGACAGCAGCCATAGGAGAAACGTCGAATAGAGCTTTGGCGAATTGATCAGGTCATCGGCGGCGAGGATATTCAGGACGCCGCGACCGCCGACGGTCTGGATAAAATCCTCCAGCTTGACGGCCGGCTCGCCGAAGAACTGTTCGGCACCTTGCTGCTCGAGCTGCAGCAATCCTCTCTGGATCGCGCCGATCGACGCCTTTGAGACGTTGCCGTAGGTGACGGTGAATTCCTCTGCGTTTTCGCCGACGAAGATCAATTGCTGCTTGAGATCCTTGAGGTCGAGCAGAAGCAGGCCGTTGTCATCGGCGATCTTGAAGGCGAGCGTCAGGACGCCTTCCTGCGTCTCATTGAGCTGCAGAATTCGCGAAAGCAGCAGCGGCCCCATCTCCGAAACGGTCGCACGGAGCGGATGGCCTTGTTTACCGAAAACATCCCAAAGCGTAACGGGCGAGCCCTCAAAGGTCTGGTTTTCGAGCCCGAGCGATTTGAGGCGTTCGAGGATCTTCGGATGGGTGCCGCCGGGCTGGCTGACGCCGGTGAGGTCGCCCTTGATGTCAGCCATAAACACCGGCACGCCGCGCTGGCTGAATCCCTCAGCCATCTTCTGAAGTGTTACGGTCTTGCCCGTTCCGGTCGCGCCTGTGACGACGCCATGGCGATTGGCCATGTTCATCAACAGGTGATACTCGGCCGCATCGCGTTTTGCTAAGAGAATTGGTTCTGCCATAAGTTCGTTTTTATATCGCCGGTCGGGCGTGGGGTCGCTGTTTTTCGTTCATTTGCTTCGCGTATTTCGTCGAGATTTAGGTTCTTAAGCTAACACTTCTCGTATTTCCAGTTCCGCCGCTTTCCTTCTTCCAGCCATTCGATGGTGGTCGCGAGGCGCTTGTCCCGGGTCGGGTCGGTCTTCGCTTCGATGATCCACTGGATGTATTCCTTTCGGCAGCTGGGCGGAAAGTTCTCAAACGTCTCGCGGGCCTTTTTGTTCTTAGCAAGGGCCTTGGTAAGCACTTCGGGAACCTGAAGCTCACTCTTCTCTGCGGGAGGCTTCTTTGCGACCTTGATGCCCTTGTCGTTCAGCTCTGCCGCGCGTTTTATCAGGTCGATCATGACCTTGTCGGCGGGCAGGTCTTTCTTTGACGTGATCCGGCCGAATGAGCCCATGGCGGTTTTCTCTGCCGGAAATGCATCGGAGCCGAGCAGAGATTCCTTCCAGAAATTAACAGCGCAGTGTGCCTTGAACGATGCCATACCACAGAGAGGCCCTTTGTATTCAAAGGCAGGCATGCCCCACTTTATCGTCTCGACAACCTCCGGGCATGCCCTGTGGACCAGCTTGCGAAAATGCTCAAGAACGGGCTTAGCAAAATCAGCCGACTTTTCGATGTAAGCGTCGATTCTGGGATCAGTGGTAGGCATATACGCACAACTCCTTTATTCGAGAATCGCGAGGCACGGGAAACCGCACGATTATATCCGATTTTCTTTCCGGATGACCAGTTTTAGACCTGACCATTTTTCGTCAACAGCACATACCTTTACGTCGACGAGCCCGAGAGCCAAAGCCGCTTCACGGATCGTGTCTTCCGTTATCTCGGTCGGGAGCTTTGAGGCCTTCTTGTACCACGAGACCCAGATCGCTCCGTCCTGGCGGATGACGGTTCTTCCCTGTGTCAGCGCGCTTAGCAGGCTGTCATGCGAATTGGTAAAAATATGCAGGATATCGGCTCCGTTTTGCTGCTCGCTCGTGACATTTACGCCCTCGGGCATTGGATCAACGAGCTCGAGATAGTTTTCAGGCTCATCGAGAGTGACGACCTTCATCCCGGGCTTGATGCCGAGCTTTTCGATAGCGGTGTTCCTGAATAGCCCGCGGTCATATTACCGATACCAGCACCTGCCGCTCTCTCGGTCCGTCGAATTCGCACAGGTAGACGCCCTGCCAGCGGCCGAGGCAGAGCTTTCCGTTCTCAAAGGGCACGGTCACGCTCAAGCCGACCAGCGATGATTTGATGTGTGCGTCGGAGTTGTGCTCGAAGTGTTTGAAATCGGGTTCGTACTGCGGGATCAGCCGGCGGAGAAACCCGAGCATATCGCTTCTCACGTCCGGGTCGGCATTCTCATTGATGGTCAGCCCGCAGGTCGTGTGCTGCGTGAAAAGCACAAGAATGCCATCGGGCTTTTCGCTCTCGCGAACGGCCCTCTCTGCCTCTCGGGTGATGTCGATCATTTCTTCGCGTTCATGGGAAGTGACACTTATCGACCGCATTCAGTAATTCTAACCCAAAAAGTCCCGGCAGCGGCCGTTGTCGATATCCTGCGGCGCGTAATTGATTAAATCGGGCAAGTATTCGATAATTGTGAGTTTTGATATTCCTTTGAATTTACCTTTAGTTCGCCGCTCCCAAAGTTCGATGACGTGATGCACCGGAGACGGATATCACTATGCGAACAGGCGGGAACAGAGAACGAAAACTATATGAACAATTACGTAATTTACCTTGTGCCCGCATTCGGGATCATTGGATTGCTGGTGATGGCGTATAAGTCCGCATGGGTCGGCAAGCAGGA
Organism: Pyrinomonadaceae bacterium; assembly: GCA_030372865.1. Classification (GTDB taxonomy): domain Bacteria; phylum Acidobacteriota; class Blastocatellia; order Pyrinomonadales; family Pyrinomonadaceae; genus OLB17. The sequence goes on along the minus strand of JAUCQE010000254.1, from coordinate 12,412 downwards.
CGCAGGCGACGATAACATGCGTCAGCTCGCCGGGCATATCGCCGATGGCGCGATGGCGTTCCTCAAGGCCGAGTGGAAGGTACTCAGTATTTTCGTCGTTATTACGGCGATACTGCTCGCGTATTCAGGCACGATCCATGAGGTCAACGGCCGCCAGATCCACTCGCACTGGCTTATTGCCGTAGCCTTCATCATCGGTGCGGTCTTCTCGGCGACGGCCGGATACATAGGAATGAAGGTCGCCACCAAGGCTAACGTCCGTACGACACAGGCGGCCCGCACAAGCCTTAAGCAAGCCCTCAAGGTCTCGTTCACCGGCGGGACGGTCATGGGCCTCGGTGTAGCAAGCCTTGCCGTTTTCGGGCTCGGCGGGTTGTTCATCGTTTTCCTCGCAATGTTCAGCGGCCTCGGTGCTAACCAGATCAAAACAGCGATCGAAGTGCTGACAGGCTTCTCGCTCGGCGCCGAATCGATCGCTTTGTTCTCACGCGTCGGCGGCGGCATCTACACAAAGGCGGCGGACGTCGGAGCCGACCTCGTCGGTAAGGTCGAAGCCGGAATTCCCGAAGACGACGTCCGCAATCCGGCGACCATCGCCGATAACGTAGGCGACAACGTCGGCGACGTTGCGGGGATGGGTGCTGACCTTTTCGGTTCCTATGTCGCGACGATCCTTGCGACGATGGTTCTTGGACAAGAGATCGTAGTCCGCGATGCAATGGGCGGAATGTCGCCGATCCTTCTGCCGATGGTCATCTGCGGCCTTGGGCTTATCTTCTCGATCGTTGGTACGTTCTTCGTTCGCATCAGCGACGAAAAATCGAGCGTCCAGAACGCACTCAACCTCGGCAACTGGTCGTCGATCATCCTGACGGTGATCGCATCGTATTTCGTGGTGATGTGGATGCTGCCGGAAGGCACGATCACGCTTCGTTCGAATTCCTTCGACAGGATGGATGTTTTCTCGGCGATCGTGGTCGGAACCGTGGTCGGCGCGATCATGAGCTACGTCACGGAATACTACACTGCTATGGGTAAAAAGCCGGTCAATTCGATCGTGCAGCAGTCCTCGACCGGTCATGCAACGAACATCATCGGCGGCCTTTCGGTCGGCATGAAATCGACGGTCATCCCGGTCCTTACCCTCGCCGGCGGCATCATCGTCTCGTACTATTTTGCCGGTCTTTACGGTGTTGCGATCGCGGCTGCCGGCATGATGTCGACGACTGCAATGCAGCTTGCCATCGACGCTTTCGGCCCGATCGCCGATAACGCCGGCGGCATCGCCGAAATGAGTCAGCTTCCGGCTGAGGTTCGCGAACGAACGGACATCCTCGACGCCGTCGGCAACACGACCGCCGCGACCGGGAAAGGCTTTGCGATCGCATCCGCAGCCTTGACTGCCCTTGCCCTTTTCGCAGCTTTCGTCGGTATTGCAGGTATCGACCGCATCGATATCTACAAGGCGAACGTGCTCGCCGGTCTCTTCGTCGGCGGAATGATCCCGTTCATCTTCTCGGCTCTTGCCATACAGGCCGTCGGCCGTGCCGCGATGGACATGGTCCAGGAGGTTCGCCGCCAGTTCCGCGAGATCCCCGGGATCATGGAATACAAGGCAACGCCGGAGTATGAGAAGTGCGTTGAGATCTCGACCAAGGCCTCTATCCGCGAAATGCTGATGCCCGGTGCTATCGCGTTGATCACCCCGGTGATCGTCGGCTTCACTTTTGGCCCTGAGGTCCTCGGCGGACTGCTCGCTGGCGTTACCGTTTCTGGCGTGCTGATGGGTATGTTCCAGAATAACGCCGGCGGCGCTTGGGACAACGCTAAGAAATCCTTCGAAAAAGGCGTCGAGATCAACGGCGAGATGTTCTACAAGAAGAGTGAGCCGCATAAGGCTTCGGTTACCGGCGACACGGTTGGCGACCCGTTCAAAGATACCTCCGGCCCGTCGATGAACATTCTCATCAAGCTGATGTCGATCGTATCGTTGATCATCGCTCCGTATATATACGGAATTGGTCAGTAGAACGTAACGGAAACGAGAAAAAGGCCGCTTAAATGAGCGGCCTTTTTCTTCTTGTTGTGAGCAGGATCAGCTCGCCGCTAGGTTTCTTACTCCCGCACGGCCTTTGTCGACAACCGCTCTACCGATTCATGAGTTCGACAAACCGCTCAAAAAGGTATTCCGAATCGTGCGGACCCGGAGCAGATTCCGGGTGATACTGAACGCTGAAGACGGGAAGAGTTTTATGCCGTAAACCGGCGACCGTATTGTCGTTAAGGTTGATGTGCGTCACCTCGACATCTGCAGGCAGCGAGTCAGGATCGACGGCAAAACCGTGGTTATGCGAGGTGATCTCGACCTTGCCGGTCGTCAGGTCCTTAATGGGTTGGTTTCCGCCGCGGTGGCCGAACTTCATTTTGAATGTCTCACCGCCGAATGCCGAACCGATAAGTTGATGCCCGAGACATATGCCAAACATCGGCACGTTCGTTTGCGTGAGTTTCCTGATCTCCTCAATGACCGCTTTCATTGAGGCCGGGTCACCCGGGCCGTTCGAAAGAAAGATGCCATCGGGTTTTAGTGCCAGCACTTCGTCAGCGGGCGTGTCGGCCGGGACGACCGTTATCTTGCAGCCGAACTTAGCAAACTCGCGTAGGCTGTTGGTCTTAACGCCAAAATCGTAAGCGACGACGTGATACTTCGTTTCGTCCATCGCCGGATAATCAAACGTCTCTTCGACCGTAACCGAAGACGCCAGCTCGCGGTCCTTCATATCAGGCGAGGCGAGGATCTTCTTAAGCAGGCTTTCCGGGTCGAGATCGACCGACGAAATGCCCGCACGCATCGCTCCTTTATCGCGAATGTGCCTGACAAGTGCTCGTGTGTCGATGTGCTCGATCCCGACGATCCCATGTTCTGTTAAATAATCATCGAGCGAGGACGTAGAACGCCAGTTCGAGCGAATGCGACTAGCTTCCTTCACAACGAACCCCTCGACCCACGGGCGACGCGACTCCACATCATCCTCATTAACGCCGTAGTTCCCGATTAGCGGGTAGGTCATGCACACGATCTGGCCGGCATAGCTTGGATCCGTGAGGATCTCTTGGTAGCCCGTCATCGACGTGTTAAAAACCATCTCGCCAAACGTCTCACCGTCAGCGCCAAAAGACGCACCGTGAAAGGTGCGTCCGTCTTCAAGGACAAGTATTGCTTTTTTCGCGAACGCCATTACATCTAAATACTATCGCAAAGATGTGGTGGAGCGAAGCGGGCTGCCAACTAAGGCGTTTCTACGTTTTCAAATTCAGGGGTCGTGCCTCCCGGGAGTCGTTCGATCTTCTTGGCATCGAAATCCTGGTATTCACCGTGCTCCAGAAATCCGATCTTGCCCGGTTGCCAGTATCTGAAGAATGCCTTGCCGTAGATATATTTTTCCGGGACCAGTCCCCAATAACGCGAATCGGACGAATTGTCGCGGTTGTCGCCCATTACAAAGTAATGGTGTTTTTCGACCTCACGGGCGGGCCAGGTGGGAAGCGACTGGTTATGCTCGGTGTCAAGATAGTCTTCCTGAAGCTCGACGCCGTTGATGTAAACCTTGCCGGCTCTTACCTCAACCATCTCGCCGGGTAGGCCGATGATCCGCTTTACGTAACTTTTGTTCGGTTCCTTCGGGAACCAGAAGACTACAATATCCCCGCGTTCCAAATGGCCCCAACTTACGCTTCGAATATCGTAATAAACCAGCTTGTTTACAAGTAAGCGTTCGCCGTCTTCGAGTTGCGGAAGCATCGAGCTGCCGTCAACTACCACCGGTTGGACAGCAAATACGCCAAACAGAATGAAAACGACTAAGATCAGAAACACATCCCGGGCAAGCCGCAGACTTTCCGTGAAGAACCCGCGGTTCGACTCGCGCCGAAAGTGCAATACATGAATATCGCGGTCGTCGTCGACCGAAATGGCTCCGAACGCAAAGTTCTCCTTTTTCCTGAAATTGAACATCAAGCTCTTTTTGGATGACACACTTCAACCTGGACGTTCGCCGCCGATCGCCAACCTAGACGTTATCCCCCGAAACACTGTTTGTCAAAGGATTTTTCGAAACGGCTTTAAGCGTTCCCGAAGTGGCCTTTTGTGTATTAAAGAGTTCCACGTAGAATGCCAACATGAAAATGCTTTCCCAACTCCCATCCTGTCTCGGTGTCATATTTCTTACTTTCGTATCTGGTCTCTCGGTGGCGGGCCAGCCTGATCTCGAAGCGAAAGTCGATCAGTACATCAAGGATCATATGGCGACCGAGAAGATACCCGGCATATCGGTCGCCGTCATGCGCGAGGGCAAGATAGTTCTAGCAAAGGGCTACGGGCTCGCCAACATTGAGCATAACGCCCCGGTGAAGCCGGAAACGATATTTCAGTCGGGTTCAGTCGGAAAAGCATTCACCGTCTTCGCGATCATGATGCTGGTGGACGAGGGCAAGCTGAATCTCGAAGATAAGATAAGTAAGTATTTCGCCGACGCTCCGCCGGAATGGAATCAGATCACCGTCAGAAATCTCCTGGAGCACACCTCGGGGATGAGCGGTTACCCTAATGACTTTAACTTTCGGACGGACCGGACCGAGGAGGAGATTTACCAAGCCATTCGTGCGACTCCGCTGGCATTCAAGCTCGGCGAAAAGCGCGGTTACAGCAATCTCGGGTTTGTAACACTCGGTATCCTCATCCACAAAGTCACCGGTAAATTTTATGGAGATTTCCTCAAGGAGCGTGTCTTTACGCCGCTCGGAATGACGACAGCCCGTGTCATCAGCGAGGCCGATATTGTCCCGAACCGTGCAGCGGGTTACCGGCTTGTTGACGGAGAGTTGAAGAACCAGGAATGGGTTGCCCCAACTCTGAATACCACTGCCGACGGCGCGATATATCTGAGTGTTCTCGATATGGCCAGGTTTGAGGCTGCTCTTCACCAGCGAAAGCTGCTCTCGCCGGCAAGTTACGCTGCGATGTGGAAAAAGGTCGTCACGAACGACGGTATCGCCCAGCCCTGGGGATTTAGCTGGCATATTAAAGAGATCAACGGCAAACAGATTATCGGCCATAGCGGAGGCTGGCAAGGATTTACTGCCAACTTCGATCGTTATCCCGAAAAGAACCTCGCTGTCGTGGCATTCACGAATCGCCGGGGAGCTAACCCGGAAGTTATCACGCGGGAGGTAATGACCGTTTTTGCGCCGGAATTAAGCATTGATTCGATTCCCGTGATCGAAGACAAAGAACCCCAGGTCACCGCGATCGCAAGAGATTTCTTTGCGAGGTTAGGGGCCAACCGGCTTGAAGCTGCAATGTTCTCTCCGCCGGCAAGTACCGAGATCTATCCCCACAAAGAAAGCATTGCAAAACGCTGGTCGACATTTGGCGGACTGGAAAACGTCGAGTTGCTGGCCCGCACAGAAAAAGCGGACGGCGTTCGCGACTTTCGATATCGCGTGACGTTTGCGAACAAGAAAATGCTCATGACGCTTCGGTTCAACAAAGAAAATAAGATAAGCGATGCATTTCCCGAATGGGATTAAAGTCCAATGAACAAAAATATCCGTAGCTTGTTTCCTGCAGCAACTGAATACACATACCTGAACAGTGCCGCGGTCTCACCGATGCCGACGACAGCGGTCAATGCAGTAATATCGCAATTGCGGGACGTCTCGACGCACGGATCAGAGCATTACCTTGACTGGATCGCAACAAAGAACCGCGCAAGGTCATTGATCGCTGAGATGTTGCACGTCGCATCAGAGGACATCGCCTTCATGCGAAACACGTCCGACGGGTTTGCTGCGGTTGCGAACGGCATTAAATGGGAAGCCGGCGACAACGTTGTCAGCTTTGCAGGCGAATTTCCCTCGAATTTCTATCCGTGGCGGATGGTCCGCGACCGATTTGGCGTGGAGTTAAGGATGGTCGAGGAACGCGACGGCCGAATTGATCTTGATGAACTGATCTCACTGATCGACGGCAGGACGAAGATCGTCGCCCTCAGCGCGGTCCAATTTTCCTCCGGATTTAAGGCGGACCTCGAACGGGTCGGAACGGCGACACGCGCTGCCGATGCACTCTTCGCCGTAGATATTATTCAGGGTTTCGGGGCGATGGGATTCGACCTGACGGCTCAATATGTCGACATCGCCTCCGGGGCAAGTCATAAGTGGTTATGTGCTCCCGAGGGCTGCGGTATTTTGTATATGTCCGAACGTGCTCGTACACGCGTAGAGCCGACATTTGTCGGTTGGATAAGCGTCGAAACGCCGTGGGATTTTGAGGACCGCGAACAACCCTACAAGCCGAATACGCTCGCACTGGAAAGCGGGACCGGCACTTCTTCGCTGTTTTACGGCTTGGAACAAAGCCTCAAACTTCTGAACGATACGGGTCTTGAGAAGATCGAAGCTTATCTGGAAGAGTTGTCAGGTTATTTGTGCGAACGGCTTGTCGATAAAAACTACCGTATCATCAGCTCACGGAGACCGGGCGAACGATCTGCGATCGTTTGTATCCAACATGTTGGCGGGATGCACTGTAGCGACGTCGCCAAGCATCTTCAGCAGGAGAAGATCATCGTTTCCCCCCGCGGCGACCGGCTCCGCATCGCACCTCATTTCTATAATAACCGTGAAGATATCGATCGGTTGATCGAAGCCTTACCTTAGGTCAATCCCGCTGAAGAGGTTCGCTGAGTCCGTCTAGGTTCAAACGTGTGAGGCCTCCGGCATCGGAGAATGCTACCTGTGCGGCCCGTGCTCGCTCGCGGTACCAAAAAAACAAGAACCCGACGACCACACCGACAGCGATCGCAAGCCCCAATCCTGAGAGTATGGAAACAACAGTCGCAACGGCAAAATCCCGGGCGGTCAGTGCAAAGTAACGCTCAAACTTTTGAAGCAAAAACGGGTCTTCACCAAGCCACTGAACGGACTTCTCGTATTTGACCTGCTCAAGCAACGCCGTCGCTGCTACCTGATCGGGTGCATCGAAAACAAAGACGCTGTAGTTGCCGATCCTGCGATAAACGATCGGCGGACTGCCCGGATCCGTAGCGAGATTTGCCGAAAACTTCGCGTCGGCATCGGTCGCAAACTGCGGCGTCATATATTCGACGATCAGCAGTCTTCCGGCCTCGTACGGAGCAGTAACGGCTTCTGTCCCGCCACTGAAGTCCAAAGATGCCAAAATCGCTCGGTCACCGATCGCTGCCTTAAGCGTTTGTACGTCCTTCGCAAGTACGGCCTGCGAGTTCGCCTTTTCCCATTCCGGCAAGTGCTTTATCAGCACGGGAATACCATCAATCTCCGATACCTCGCCGCTCTGCACCTGAGCAGGCACAGGCGTTTGGGTTGCTGCGCTAAGCGTCAGTCCAAACAGAGCTATCAGGAAAAATAGTGACCGCAATAACCGCATATTCGCTGATAAAGGCAGTATAAAAATATGCCCGCTAAAGGAATAAAGATACTAGCATTTCGGGATAAAGGCATCAATATGTACCATATTGATGCATACACCAAATCGTGCAAACCGCGTATTAAAGCCTACACACCCAAGGCTGAATCTTTGGTTTGATGATAGGCGAAATAAAAGGTATGTCCGGCAAAATGCAACAAAAACGGCGGCGTATCGTGAAATTGCTAAAGGAATCCCGGTTTGGCACGCGAGTTGACTCTATAGACGGCGGGGGTTACAAGCAAATGACTACAGAAGCACTTAATTATCCTGTTTGGCAAAGCGAGGCGACGATGTCCAACGACGCCAAGGCCGAGACGAAGAAGACCAAGGTTAACGTCGGTACGGCGAAGGACCTTGAGCTGACGCAGCTGGCGGCGCAGGGTGACATGGCGGCGTTCGAAGAGATCTATCAGCGGCATCACCGCCGGGTTTATTCGATCTGTCTCCGGATGCTCCAGAACGCTCACGAGGCGGAAGACCTGACGCAGGACGTGTTCATCCAGCTTTACAGGAAGATCGGCAGTTTCCGTGGCGATTCGGCCTTCACGACGTGGTTGCATCGGATGACGGTCAACCAAGTGCTGATGCACTTCCGCAAGCGGAACGTGAAGTACGAGAAGACGACCGAGGAAGGTGAGACGCCTGACCAGGTTGTGGTCGGGACGGCCGATCCGGAGAGGATGCGTGTGGTGGACAAGATCGCACTTGAGAACGCGATCGACCAGCTCCCGGTAGGCTACAAGAACGTCTTCGTTCTGCACGACGTCGAAGGCTTTGAGCACGAAGAGGTCGCAAGGATCCTCGGATGTTCGGTCGGTACATCGAAGTCGCAGCTGCACAAGGCACGCCTGAAACTGCGTAAGCTCTTGAAGAAGAAGGCGAATCCGCGTCTGATCGGGCTGACGGCATAGTTGGACAAGAGGCAATATTGAGTCGAAGGGCCGCGTGGGGAAACCCGTGCGGCCCTTTTTGCGTTTAATCGGAATGGGTTAGATTGTTATATTCCCGTTGCCCGAAAACTTTCCAGAACGCCGAGCTCAATGAAAAATAAGACCCTTCGCTGCATTTTTCTTTTTGCCGTTCTTCTTTTACCGGTCGCCGTGTCGGCCAACGATGCCGAGCTTTGGCGGCAGGTCGAAGTGATCAGGACCGCGCACGGCGTGCCGCACATCCGGGCGGCGAACCTGCGTTCGGCCGGTTACGCGCTGGCGTGGCTGCAGCTTGAGGATTACGGGCAAACAGCGGCGATGAACGTCCTCGGTGCGAGCGGCCGGGCGGCCAGCGTGCTTGGCTACGAACGCATCGAAGGCGACTACGCTGCAATGCGGGCACGCAGCCTGGCGGCCGAGAACTACACAAAGCTATCTCGAGACGTGCGTGATGTTTACGAGGGGTTCGCGGCGGGCGTGAACCGTTTCATTCAGCTTCATCCGCAAGAATTCCCGGCCGGAATGCCGAGCGATTTTACGGGTTTCGACGTCGCGGCGACCGAGCTTATCCAGCTGCCCGCGAGGAAGATCCGCAGTTTTATCGAACGTCTCAACCAACGGCCTGAGACGCGTGCGACACAGGACGACGACCCCGAGGATGAAGAGGGCGAAGCGCCCGACGACGGTTCGAACGCGTGGGCATTCGCCCCGAGCAGGACGAAGTCGGGCCGGGCGATCCTGATGCGAAACCCGCACCTGCAATGGTCCGCCGGCTATTACGAGGCCCACATGACCGTGCCCGGCGTTGTAGATTTCTACGGCGATTTCCGCATTGGCGGGCCGTTTGCCGTTATCGGCGGCTTCAACAAGGACCTCGGCTGGTCGACGACAAACAACTCGCAGGACCTGGATCAGTTCTACGCACTCGACGTTGACCCCTCAAAACCCGACCATTATCTCTTCAACGGGCGTTCACAACCGCTCAAACGCGAGCTTTTGAGTGTGTCATTTCGAAACGGCGAAGGGGTTTCGACTGAAACGCGGGAATTTTGGCGCACTTCGCTCGGCCCGGTCGTGCACCGAGCGAACGGAAAGATCTACATCATAAAATTTGCCGGCGAGGGCGAGATCAAGGCCGGCGAGCAGTTCCTGCGGATGATGCGGGCAAAGTCGCTTTCGGAATGGAAGGAAGCGATGAAGCTTCGCGGGCGGCCGACATCGAATTTCACGTACGCCGACCGAGCGGGCAACATCTTTTTCATCTGGAATGCGTCGCTTCCGCTTCTGCCGCATCCGCCGACCGACGAAGTCACTGCCCTGCCCGCGAAAGGTTCTCCGGACGTGTGGACAAAGCTCGTCCCGTTCGACGACCTGCCGCAGGTGTTAAATCCTCCGGGCGGTTACGTTCATAACGAGAACAGCTCGCCGCATTACACCAACATTCGCACGCCGGTAAAGACCGCGAACGCGTATCCGAATTTTGAAGAGCCGCGTCTTTCCCTACGCAGCCAGCTTGCATTGCAGCTGATCAACGGCGATGAGAAGTTCAGCCTCGAGGACGTCGTGCGGCTGAAACACAATTACCGTGCGCTGCTTGCCGACCGCGTAAAGCCGAACCTGATCGCTGCCGTTAGGTCAGCAAACCCCGAGGGCGATACGGCGGCCGCCATCGCACTGATCGAGAAATGGGACAACACCACGTCGCCCGAAAGCCGCGGCTCGGTGCTGTTCCAGGAATGGTGGCGGCATTACTCGGGCATTCGCGGCGAGAACCCGCGGCCGCTGCCCGATAACCAACGCTATGGAAAAGCGTGGGATATTGCCGACCCTTTCAACACGCCAAGCGGTCTTGCTGATGCAAAGCGTGCGGCGGAATCCTTTGCATGGGCGGTCGAGGAAGTGAAGAAGCGATACGGCAGCTTTGATGTCGCATGGGGCGACGTTCATCGGGTCAGGCGCGGAAACGTCGACGTGCCGGTCGGAGGCTGCGGGAACGATCTCGGATGCTTCAGGATAATGACCTACACCCGCCAGGACGACGGCAAGATGGCCGCAACCGGCGGCGACTGCTGGGTGTTGGCGGTAGAATTTGGCGACGTGCCGCGCGCGTATTCCGTCCTCGCCTACGGCCAAAGCCGCCGGCCCGACTCACCCTACCACGCCGACCAGGCCGAGATGTTCGCAAAAGGCGAAATGAAGAAAGTCGCCTTTACCAAGGCAGACGTCGACCGCCAGGCGATCGCGAAGTATCGCCCTGGCGAAAAGAAGATCAGATAGCCGATCTTTAAATCTGACAATCTAACAAAGTAGGCCGGTCGAGATTATCGATGGGCCTTGGTGCAACGTGTTCCAAAGTTGATATGACAAAAGAAGAATTCAAGAATTTGCTAGTTTCTTCGTTGGAATTGGCTGCTAAGTACGCCGAAGAAAAGCTCGATATTCGGATACCTAGGGACTTCCAAATTTTACTGTTCGGTGCGGGTCATAACGGAGACCTTCTTTCAGTTAAGGAAGTCGTTGATGTCCTCTACCTGGGTCCCGAATTGTTCTACAGGGTTATTGACTTGAGTGTCGTTAAGGTAAGTGCAACGTACGCAACCGTTTTCGCCAGAGTTAGCGGCCACTCACCGGGCGACTTTGAGTCTACGTGGAACGATCCGAAAACATGCGGACCATTTAGACAATTGATAGCGGAAGAGATTGAGATAACGTAGAACTTGTGGAACCTTTTTCCACGAACATTGGAAACATCGGCAATGTCGTTCTCGACATAGACGTGAACTGAACTTGCCGAGCACCTTCTAATTAAGTGAAAAGAAACAACCGGAAGGAGAAAGAGCACATGTAAGACTAGATCTCATCCAGTAGTTCTTCAATCTTTTGCGCAGTAACACCCGTCACCCGCGAGGTTTTGAATGACCGGATACGAAACGGGCGTGACTTGGTCTTAGATTCAATGGAGATACCGTATCTTAGGAGGTCGTTTACAAGGGTATTTATGGTCAAACCTTTATCTGCCGCTACACATTTCTGAAGATAGTCCACAACATCCGATTCCAGTGTAACGGTCATTCGCATTTGCCTTAGATTCTTCCCCATCTTGCTATTCAGCTAGCCATGATTGTTATCACGTTCAAGTTGAGATGCAAGATTTGGGGCGAGCATTTGCGGATCAATGCAAACCCCGATCTACGGGCAAGCAGGGATGCTTGCCCTCCAGTCGGGCGCTCGCCGCTAATCATTAGATCCAGGATTCGCTGATAGTTATATTCCGCCGGGCGAGTTCGGCGACGAAGATGTTGGGGTCGATGGCTTTTTCCTGGGGGGTTGCTCCGCGGAGCAGGACCTCTTCTTTTGCCATCATTTGGGCGATGATGGATGCCGGGAATGCGGTGGTGCGCATCATGGCGGAGAGGCCGGTCGCGGGATCGAATTTGTCGACGATGTCGTAGCGGAGGGTTTGAGATCTGCGATCTGAGATTTCAGATGCCGTGCCCGCGGCCGCGCCAGTATCGCCCTTACTAACGTGCGGGCTTTTGCATCCGGTTCCTACGAACTCAAGACGAACGAGGACGTAGTCGGGGCCGTCGGCGGGGAGGTGCAGCTGCAATAGTTCGCCGAAGACCTTGCGGGGCTTTACCTTTTGATAATCGACGACGATCTCTTCGCTTGAGCAGAGGCCGAGGTCGATCATTGCCTTGAATTTGTCGCAGTGGCCGGCATAGCGGATCGTTTTGTAATCGAGTTCTTTGATGCTGCCGAGGAAAGTATCCGGCAAGGTGGACGTGCCGCCGGATGTTTGAAATGCTTCGAGCGGCGGAAAGCCGTCGAACGCGAGCGATTCAAGCTCGGTCATCGACGGGACCTCGGTGATCTTGCCGTCGCGGATAACGCGTGCGACCTCGACGTATTCGTTTATCAACCCCTCTACGGCTGTCTCTTATACACATCTGACGCTGCCGACGAGTTCCGA
>JAUCQE010000253.1 GCA_030372865.1 Pyrinomonadaceae bacterium | reverse complement strand
ACCGAGATCTACACCGTTCGGAACTCGTCGGCAGCGTCAGATGTGTATAGGAGACAGGTACTCCGCCACGTCGGCGAAGATGAACGAAAAGGACATCGTTGACACGGCAGTTGCAACGGAATCTCTTTCGACGCTCGTCGCAGCAGTCAAGGCTGCAGGTTTGGTCGACACGCTGAAAGGCAAAGGCCCGTTCACGGTTTTCGCTCCGGTAAACGATGCATTTGCAAAGCTTCCGGCAGGCACGGTTGAAACGCTTCTCAAGCCCGAGAACAAGGGCACGCTCACCTCGGTGCTCACGTATCACGTCATCGCCGGCAAGTTTGAGGCAAAGGACGTCCTCGCCGCGATCAAGGCAGGCAACGGCAAAGCCGAGCTCACCACCGTTCAGGGCGGAAAGATCTGGGCGAGCCTGAAGGGCGACAAGGTCATGCTCAAGGACGAAAAGGGCAACAAGTCGACGGTTGTCATGGCCGACGTCAAAACCTCGAACGGCGTTGTTCACGTTATCGACACCGTTGTAATGCCTAAGTAACTGCGGAACACGTTCCGGCATCGCCAACTAACGGATGCCGGAACACCTCTGCTTTTGGTCTGAATATCAGTGGCGGTGTGCTTGCTCCGCATCCCGCCTAACTCGTTTTACTCCATATTAATTGCCCTCCTAGGTATTCGCCGGGTCTGAAAGGCCCGGCTTTTTTCGTTCGGAGACCTCTCGGATGGGTTGTGTTAGAATTTTCCTTTATGAAAGGCAGCGAGATCAGACAGAAATTCCTCGATTACTTCGAGCGCAAAGGGCACAAGGTCGTGCATTCGTCACCGCTCTTGCCGGCGAACGACCCGAGCCTTCTATTCACGAACGCGGGCATGAACCAGTTCAAGGACGTATTTCTCGGGAACGAAAAACGCGAATACAAGCGTGCAGTTTCCTCGCAGAAGTGCATCCGTGCCGGGGGAAAGCACAACGACCTTGACGAGGTCGGCAAGACCGCCCGGCACCACACGTTCTTTGAAATGCTCGGGAATTTTTCCTTCGGCGATTATTTCAAGGAAGACGCGATCAGATACGCATGGGAATTTCTGGTCGATGAATTAAAGCTCGACCCCGAGAGGCTGTGGTTCTCCGTTTTCGAGGGCGACGACGAGGTCGGACCTGACGATGAGGCTCGCGAGCTTTGGGTAAAAGCAGGTGCGAGGCCCGAACGCGTGCTCGGCTTTGGCCGCAAGGATAATTTCTGGCAGATGGGTGACACCGGCCCGTGCGGCCCGTGCTCCGAGATCCATTATTATATGGGCCCGGACGCAACCGATGCGGAAGCGAACCGTGCCGAATTCGTTAACGGCCCCGGTGACACGACGATGGAGATCTGGAACCTCGTCTTCATGCAGTATAACCGCACGCAGGAACCGGACGGCACCTTTAAGCTCACGCCGCTGCCCGCTCCGTCGGTCGACACCGGCATGGGCCTCGAACGCATCACCGCCGTGATGCAGGGCGTAAAGACAAACTACGACACGGACCTGATCCGCCCGATCGTGGAATACGCCGCGGGTCTCGCAGAAACGAATTAGAACGCGGATCGGGCGGATTACGGCGGATCACAAAACAGATTTCCGAGATCTTATCAGTTCTATCCGCAGCATCCGCCCGATCCGCGTTCATAAACTTTGGATGCCCATCAACCTTCTTCTAATTGAGAACCAGCCGCTCACACGTCTCGGCGTGCGGGCCGTTGTCGCCGATCAGGCTGACATCGAATTGGCCGGCGAAACCGACAATGCCGCCGACGGCTTTCGAAAGTTCCATGAGTTGAAACCTGACGTGACGATCCTCGGCCTGCGGCTGCCCGATTCCTGCGCGCTCGACGATCTCGACAATTACTTCATCGAAGACCCGAAGGCAAAAATTATCGTCCTCGCCGAACACGCGGGCGATGCCGAGATAAGCCGCGCATTGAAGAAAGGTGCCGCCGGTTATATCTGTAAAGACGTCTCGCCGGAGGAATTGATTGACGCGATCCGTTCAGTCGCGGCAGGCCGGAAATATATTCCCGCAGACATCGCCCGTATTCTCAGTGAAAATCTAGGACAAGAGGAGCTTACGCCGACCGAATCTACCGTGCTTCGTATGATCGTCGGCGGAATGTCGAACAAAGAGATCGCATTCGCACTCGACGTCTCTGAGAACACCGTAAAGTCGCACATCCAGAACATCTTCGGCAAGATCGGCGTCTCCGACCGCACATCCGCCGCAACCACCGCGATAAAGCGCGGGCTCGTGAGAGTCGACCTTTAGTCAGAACCGCCTGCGTGAGCGGGCGGTCAGTTTGGAAAAAGTATGGACGAGATCAAAACCCCGTTGACCGAATACGCCGAACGCTTCACTTCCGATGAAAGCGACGTCCTCCGCGAGCTTCGCGAACACTGTTACGCCCATTACCAGGATTCCGCGATGCTCTCCGGCTTTTACCAGGGCCGGCTGCTTTCGATGATCTCGCACATGATACGGCCGCATAAGGTGCTCGAGATCGGGACCTATCTGGGTTATTCGACTATCTGCCTCGCAGAAGGACTTGCCCCGGGCGGCGAGGTCGTCTCGCTCGACGTCAATGAAGAAACAAACGCTGTTGCCCAAAGCTTTATCGACCGCACCGTATTCCGCGATCGCATCCAGCTGCGGATCGGCGAGGCCGCTTTCGTATTGCCGCACGTCGCGGGGCCTTACGATCTCGTTTTCATAGACGCCGACAAATCGAATTACGCAAATTACTATCACCTAGTTTTCGATAAGGTCCGCCCAGGCGGCTTCATCGTTGCCGACAATGTCCTCTGGAGCGGCCGCGTGCTCGACGAAGAAAAAGACGAAGACACCCAAGCCCTCCACGACTACAACCAAATGGTCCTCGCTGACGACCGCGTCGAGAACATCCTCCTCCCGATCCGCGACGGCCTGATGGTCGCTAGAAAGAGATGATATTTGACCGGATCTTTCCGCTAAAAGACTCAACAAATATATCTGGAAGAAAGTGTATCCTATGTGATACACTCTTACCGTGATCGAGATCCGGCAAACCGAGCAATATGCAAAATGGTTCAGGTCGTTGAAGGATCACAATGCACGAATGCGCATCAATATACGCATTCGCAGACTTTCACTCGGAAATCCGGGCGACGTACGACCGGTTGGCGAGGGGATCTCTGAATTGCGGATAGACTACGGCCCGGGCTATCGAATTTATTTTGTTGAAAGAGGAAACGAACTTATTTTGCTGCTAATGGGCGGCGACAAGTCATCTCAGCAAAAGGACATTGCTAAAGCGAAAGCTCTGGCCGAAGAATTATAGATCGCGAGGTGAGGCGATATGTCAAAAACGAAAACACTTCCATGGGATCCTGCGGAATACCTGAGTTCCGATAAGGAGATCGCCGCATATCTCGAAGCCGCGTTGGAGGAAGGTGAGCCTTCACTCGTGGCCGCCGCGTTGGGCGATATTGCGCGGGCCCGCGGCATGACCCAGCTTGCGCGAGAAACCGGACTCGGACGGGAAAGCCTTTATAAGGCACTTTCGCCAAACGGGAATCCGGAGTTTGCTACGATCATGAAAGTAATTCAGGCGCTAGGCCTAAAGCTCCACGCATCGCCTTCGAATTGATCGATTGACTAAGACGGTATCAGGCCCGGCCCCGGAGGTCGGACTGGTACGAAAAGCGCGTTGTTATTTGTCCTCTTCGCGAGTATCATGTCGGTCAATGACGGATAGCTATGCGACAACTACGAAAGATTTGAGTTTCGCAGGCACTTACCACTTCCGCACGGTTTGGTTTGTCGCGACAGTCGCCGGCTGCTCGCTGATTTTATCCTCTTCGTCTTGTTGTTCTTGCACGCCCAGCTGATCCCACACCCGCTCTTTTACATCATTGATCCCATAAAGGAAATGACCGGTTATGCGGAGCTGGTTATCCTGATCTTCGCGTCTTACTACCTCGCGAGCTTGCTTGTTTGCTGGCAAAGACAATTCCTCGCCCGAATTACGCCCTCGTTCCTTCCAGTCGCGGTTTTTGGATCGTTGATATTCTCTATTTATTCATCGATTCGATTAGAGGGAACCGTCAATACATTCCTTTACACCTCACTTGCTATCACACTGGTTACGGTCGCCTCGTGTCGTGTCGCTTTCACGTTTCGCGAGGAATCAGAAAGTCACGTCACCCAAAAGTATTAGATCCTTCCTACCGCAATTGATGGTTACATTCCGAGGCTGAACCGATAAACTTCTTGTAATGGCTGCACTTTGCGTCTTTGCGACTCTGCGGGAAACATTTTCTCCCACAAAGCCGCAAAGTCCGCGAAGCAGAACAAGGAGATATCGAAATGACAGCACCTTCATCAAAGGCGAATCAGATCAAAAAGGTCGAGCGGATCATCGCACCGCCGCCGAAGCATTGGGTCGGCGACGGGTTTAACGTGCACGGGTTTTTCCCGCACGGCCCGCTCTCGGGTGAGCGGATGAGCCCGTTCTTTCTGCTCGACTACGGCGCGTTAATGGAGTTTCCGCCGCGCGAAGAACCCTTCGGCGTCGGGCCGCATCCGCACCGCGGATTCGAGACGGTGACCATCGCCTACAAAGGCAAGGTCGAGCACCACGACAGTTGGGGCGGCGGCGGCATCATCGGCGAGGGCGACGTGCAGTGGATGACCGCAGGCAGCGGGCTGCTTCATAAGGAATTTCACGAACAGGAACTGAACCGGCAGGGCGGGCCGTTCCAGATGGTCCAGCTTTGGGTCAACCTGCCGGCGAAGGACAAGATGACCGAGCCGAAATATCAGGCGATCACCAATGCCGAAATGGGCCGCGTGAAACTGCCGCTCGGCGGCGAGGTGGAGATCATCGCCGGCGAATTCGGCGGCGTGAAAGGCCCGGCAACGACGTTTACCCCGGTTCATCTTTATAACCTGAAGATGAAGCAGGGCGAGACGGTAGAGCTTTCTTATCCAGAAGGCTACACGACGGCCGTTCTGGCGATCGAAGGCTCGGCGCTTTTGAACGGCGAAGGGAAACTGCCGGTCAACAATCTGGCTCTTTTCGAAAGGGACGGCGAACAGCTAAGAGTCGCGGCGCTTGAGGACGGCATCTTTTTGCTGATGAGCGGCGAACCGCTGAATGAGCCGATCGCGCAGTACGGGCCGTTCCTGATGAACACGCAGGCCGAGATCGCGCAGGCGATCGACGATTACCAGCAGGGCAAATTCGGCTATCTCAAATAGCCGAGAACAAGGAGGGAATAATGATAAAGATCAGACGCTCAGACGAACGCGGACACGCCAACCACGGTTGGCTGGATACCTATCACAGCTTTTCGTTTGCGGATTATTACGATCCGCGATTCATGGGCTTTCGTGCACTAAGGGTAATAAACGAGGACTTCATCGAACCGGCACAGGGCTTTCCGACGCATGGCCACCGCGATATGGAGATCATCACCTACGTGATCGACGGTGAGCTCTCACACCGCGATTCGATGGGCAACGGCGAAACCATCCGCCCGCACGAGGTCCAGCGGATGACGGCCGGCACCGGCGTGCTGCACAGCGAATACAGCTCGCCGACCGACAAGACGCACATCCTGCAGATCTGGCTGCTCCCGGAAAAGCAGAACCTGCAGCCCGGCTATGAGCAAAAGCTGTTTCCGGCGGAGGAGAAGCAGGGGAAATTAAAGCTCGTCGCCTCACGCGGCGGCGATGACGGCTCGGTCCACATCAATCAAGACGTAAAGCTCTACGCGTCGATCCTCGCCAACGGCGAAGAGGCCACCCACGAACTCGCCGGAGACCGCCACGCCTGGATCCAACTGATCAGCGGCTCGCTAGAGGTCAACGGCGAAATGCTAAAACCCGGCGACGGCGCCGCGGTGAGCGACGAGACGGAACTGAAGCTTAAGGCCGGCAGCGACAAAACGGAGTTCTTGCTGTTCGATCTGAACTAGTAAAAGCTCCGTAGGAGCAGCATATTTGTAGAAAGGAGCAAGTAATGAGATCAGAGCCCCGCCGGGGCGGCACAGACTACGTTCGATGCCGCCCGTACGGGGCTCTATTTTGAATTTGGCTGCCGTCTCTACAAACATCTTGCCCCGATGGGGCAATTTCGAGGTCCGCTAGATCAGAAGCGCTTCTCTGCCTACGATTTGATACTCGCCATCACCTTTTCGATAAACTCATTTATCTTCCCGTTCTCTATCCACCTTCCGACGATGACGATATCGTTTTCCGGGTCGATATAGATGATGTTCGTTCCATTGCCGACGTGGACGAATGCCGATGCCGGGGCGGCGGGATAGTATTTCTTGTCCGTGTTTAGGAACCAGTTCATAAAGCCGTACGTCGGCTGAACGGTGGTCGGGGTTTTCGCCTGGCGGATGAATTCTTCGCTCAGGATCTGCTTGCTGCCCCAACGGCCGTTGCGTGAGGTCAGGAGGCCAAACCTCGCCATGTCGTACGCATTGATGAACATCCCTCCGCCCCAGTGGCCGCCGCCGCTGACGGACTGAATTATCTGACCGTCGAGCACGACAAACGAATTCTCATACCCGTACCAACGCCACGTGTTCGACGCGCCGATCTCGTCCATCAGGTTCTCTTTCAAAACCTGCGGCAGCGGCCGACGCCACACGTTCAATGCCGCAAGTGCAAGCACGTTCACGCGGACGTCGTTATATTCATAAACGCTGCCCGGCTCATTGCGTTTGCGCGTTGTCCAGGTCGAAGCATCGCGGTCGGGTCGGTCGGCCCATTCGGGCTTGCCCCACAGCGTGCCTTCCCAGTCGCTCGACTGCCGCAGCAGATGTTCCCAAGTGATCTTTCGATTGTGCTCGGTAGCAAAAAGATCTATGTACTGCTGCTTCCCGAAATTTTCCGCTTTTCCGAACCGCTGCAGCGGGTCGTACCGCAGTGTGACCGTCGAATAATCCGCTGCCTTATCCTGCAGCGACCGGATAAGCTTGCGGTCGAAAGCGAGCCCGACGACGGCCGAGAGAAAACTCTTCGTCACGCTGTGCGTCATATCAATGCGTCCCGGCTCGCCCCACTCCGCGACGATATAGCCGTTGCGGATGATGATGCCGGTCGCGTCGCCGCGGTCTTTGAACAAGCCGATGCCTTCGCCAAAGGGCTCGCGTCCAAATGTCTGTGCCTGGCCCAGTTCCTGGCTCCGCGGTGCCTTTGCCTCGTTCGCGATGGCGAAATCGACCGCCGCCTTCAGCTTTGCCGCGTCGAGCCGCACCTGCTCCGGCGTGCGCCGTTCCCACTCGCCGGCGGGCGGGACGTAAGGCGTCTGGGCGTGTGCGG
>JAUCQE010000252.1 GCA_030372865.1 Pyrinomonadaceae bacterium | reverse complement strand
GTCAGATGTGTATAAGAGACAGGTCGAGAACACCATTCGCGGTGTAACGCGCGAGGACCATGTAGCTGGACAGCGACAGGGTGAACCCGCGGCCCGCCACGATGATCTTGCCGTCGCTCTGAAGGCCGACCGCGAATGCCTCGGCAAAGAGAAATCCGTTGCTGGCCGGGTCGCGGATGTCTGTGATCATCGTTCCGTTGCCGGTGCCGAAGGTCGGGTCGATGCCGCCATTCGGCAGCACTCTCGCGATGCCGAACGCGCGCGTGCCGTCAAAATATATTCCGCCGACGAGCACGATCTTTCCATCCGGCTGGACCGCGAGATCGTACGCCACCTCTGCCTCGCCGAGAAAGTTGAGATTGAAGACGCCGTCGCCATCGAACGTCGTATCCATCGAACCGTCGGAATTGAGGCGGAGAATGGAGAAATCGAATCCTATTATGGTCGGGAACGAGCCCGCGATGAGGATCTTGCCGTCGGGCTGCAATGCGACCTTCCATTCGAACAGCGAGGTCCTGATGGGGTTTGTGATGACCTTTTTGCCGCCGTCGCCGAATGTGGGGTCGAGCGATCCGTTTGGGTTGAAGCGGGCGACGCCGACCGGGTAGATGCTGGTGTCGTTGGCGCCGACGACCACTATCTTTCCATCCGGCTGGAGTGCCGAGGACATTGCGACGCTTGAATTTGGAAAGAACTCAAAGGTCCGCCGGCCGTCGCCGTCGAACGTCGTGTCGAGAGAGCCGGGAGTATTGAGCAGCGGCGCGGCCTCCGCCGTGCCCGGAAACTGTGCGGCGGCCGCCGCGGATATTGCGGCCACGGCGAGTATTTGCCGGAAAATCCCGGAGATCGATCTCGTCATATTGTTGAATCCTCGTGCGATCGAATTTGTCGTGCGGCAGGCGGGAGCCGCCCATCGGAGCACTACGCGAGAATGATCGACAAACCAGCTCGAAAAATCGTCCCTTTAACGACGGGCACATCCGGGCCAGTGCTGAAAGAACTGACGTCGCCTTCAGCAAGGGATTTCGGAATAACTGATAAGTGAGAACTGATAGGTGATAGCGGCGCGTTTCGGCGATCGGCTATTCCGGTACGGCGGCGGCTTCGGGTTCGGGGTTGATGACGTACACGTACAGCAGAACGTAGAGACTGAGGACAGTGCCGAGCGGGAAGCTCATAAAAGCGACGACAGCAAAGAGGATAAGTATTTTTCTTATCGGGTTTCGCCAATCAAAAGCGGTCATCGATGCAATAAAGGCGGAGATCGCGATAACGATCTTGAACAGTACCGTCTGAGCAAGGATCTCGATACCTGCCTTCAACGAGTCGGGCGTGGCCAGCCATCGGCTGAGCGACTCAGCAAACATTGCCAGTCTAAGTACCTCAAAGGTCGGAGCGACGCCGAAGCCGATCAATGCCCAGCCGAGGATCTGCGAGTGCTGGCGGATAGTTAGTTTGAACATATTGTGGGTGAAGTGGTCTTAATGCTGCCCAGGTAGTTTACCTGATCTCTGGCAGATCGAAGCCGTAGAGTTCTCGAAAAATAAATCGGCGACGCTCGATATCGGTCAAGTTTTCTGGTGCACGCTGTTCAGCCTGATGTTTTGCGAGCGTAAACAGCTCGCCAACTCGGCGAAACCGCTCTTCTTCGGCGAGCGACATCCATAAGCGGTGCTGGACCGCTCTTACTTCGCGGCTTGTATCTTCCATTTTTCAAAGGCCTCCCATGTTTCTTCAAGGCCCGCTTCAATTATCGCTTTGCGAATCAACGCTGCGTCTGCCCCCGACTCGATCAGGTTTCGGATGTCGCGGAACTGGAGTTCGGAATGTGTCCCTCTTGCCCACTCTAACTTTGAAACGATCAAGTCCTCTTTTGAGATCACCCAGAACTCAACGCCGCCGATCTGTGAACGCTTTCTCCGCGCAAACTTTTCCGTTTCGAGAGTGCTGTCTTTTTTTATTATACAGTCGATCTTGACCAGCGTTTCGTTATTAATAATATTGAACATCGCCCCGCGATTCACTGCCCGGCGAATTGAAATAGCATCAACGTAATAATCTTCCGCAAATTTTTCCTCGAACCGGCCGGCGTCTCCTGCCTTGATCTCGATGACGACATCGATGTCCAGGGTCATGCGGCCCGTCGTATGGCCGGACATTGCGAAAGCGCCCGTAACCATGTACTCGATCCCGAGTTCTCCGAGCCGTGTAGTCACGTCCTTTAGGGTCGCGACCATTTCGTTGGTGTCGATCATCCCGGAGTCATTCTACCATCGAACGAAATTCAGCTTCATCGAGCACGGTGACGCCGAGGGTTTCGGCTTTGGTCAGTTTTGAGCCGGCGTCGGAGCCGGCGACGACGTAGTCGGTCTTCTTGCTGACGGATGAGGAGACGCGGCCGCCGCGGTCTTCGATCAGTTTTGCGGCTTCGTCGCGGGTGTAGTTTTCGAGCTTGCCGGTGAGGACGAAGGTCTTGCCGACGAAGCGTTCGTCGAGGGCGGCGGTCGATGCGGCGTCGGTCTCGGTCTGGACGCCGGCGGCCTTTAGCCGTGAGACAAGGCCGATGTTGTGCTCATTGCGGAACCATTCGTGAACGCTTTCCGCGACGGCGAGACCGATCTCGGGGATGTCGTCGAGTTCCTGCACGGTGGCCGCGGCGATGCGGTCGATGCTGCGGAATGCATTTGCAAGTATCTTTGCGTAACGCTCGCCGACGTGGCGGATGTCGATGCCGTAGAGCAGACGCTGGAGCCCGCGCGTCTTGCTCGCCGCGATCTGCTCGATCAGGTTCGTGCCTGACTTTACGGCCATGCGGTCGAGCGCGGCGATCTGGTCGACGGTCAGGTCATAGAGATCGGCGACGTCGCGGATCATCTCTTTATCTACAAGCGTTTCGACCAGCACCTCGCCGAGGCCTTCGATGTCCATCGCCTTTCGCGAGGCATAGTAGAGAATGCGTGCCTTGATCTTTGCGGGGCATTCGGGGTTGGTGCAGCGGCGGACGGCCTCGCCTTCGGGACGGACGGCGGGCGAATTACAGACAGGGCAGGTGGTCGGGAATTCGTAATCGGTCTCGGTGCCGTCGCGTCGCGAAGGGATGTTTGAGAGGACCTGCGGGATGATCTCGCCGCTTTTTTCGATCAGGACGTAATCGCCGATCTTCAGGCCGAGGCGTTTTATCTCGTCCTCGTTGTGCAGCGATGCGCGGGCGACGGTTGTGCCGGCGAGCAGCGTCGGTTCTAGATTTGCCACCGGTGTCAGCGCGCCGGTGCGGCCGACCTGGATGGTGATATCGAGCAGACGCGTCGTCGCCTGGCGTGCTGGATATTTGTAGGCTATGGCCCAACGCGGGGCTTTTGTGGTCGAGCCGAATTCTTCCTGCAGCGCAGTCGAGTTTACCTTTACGACGACGCCGTCGATCTCGTAATCGAGCGTATCGCGGTGCGTTTCCATCTCGTTGACGAACGCGACGAGGTCGTCAAAACCAGTGCAGAGCGCGCGGTTGGGGTTGACGTTAAAGCCGTTTCGTTCGAGCCATTCGAAATTTTCCCAGTGCGTCGCGAACATCTTCTGGTTCCCGCGGATGACGTCGTAGGGAAACATATCCAGGCGGCGCGATGCGACCGTCTGCGAATCGAGCATTCGGAGCGTGCCGCTAGCGCAGTTGCGCGGGTTGGCAAAGGTCTTTTCGCCTTGCATCTCAAGCTCGGCGTTGATCTTGGCGAACTGTGTGCGCGAGAGGAAGACCTCGCCGCGGACCTCGGCGTGCGGCGGCGCGTCTGTTTTCAGGCGGAGCGGAACTGTGCGGATCGTCTTCGCATTCTGGGTGACTTCGTCGCCGGTGCGTCCATCGCCGCGCGTCGCTCCCGCGGTCAGGATGCCGTTGTCGTAATGCAGAGAAACGGAAAGGCCGTCGATCTTCAGCTCCGCGACGTATTCCAACTTGCGGCCCTCGGCAAGGCGTTCGCAGCGTTCGGTAAATGATTTGAGATCGTCGAGGCTGTAACTATTGTCGAGCGACATCAGCGGCACCGTGTGGTTGAAAGGCTGAAGGCTGTCTGCTCGGCCGCCGACACGCTGGGTCGGGCTGTCGGGCGTGATCAGTTCGGGATGCTCGGCCTCGAGCGTGCGAAGCCGCTCGAGCAGCATATCAAATTCAAGATCTGAAATTTCAGGCGCGGCCTTCTGGTAATAAAGCTCATTGTGCCGCTCGATCTCGGCACGCAGGGAAACGATCTCTTTCTCGGTGGTTGATGCCATGGGATGAATATTAATACGAAAGCGGTCAGCCAATAAATCCCGCGATCAGGCGGTGGAAGTGGTGCGTGCCTTGTTCGCGGGTCGGGGAATAGCGGCCGCGGTCGTAGAAGCGTGAGCGGATGCCGCGTTGGACGCTTTCGACAACGGCCTCGTCCTCGAGTTCGACAGCGTCGAGGTCGCCGCCAGCACCGGTGGCGAATGAAGTCTCATCTGCGACGTAGGTGAGATATTCGACGACGATCTCGGCGGGTGAAACCGGTTTTACGACGTTCACCGATATTCCCCAGGGATAGAAATTGAACATCAGATTGGGGAAGATAAAGAGGTAACGGCCCGCGACACCGCCGCCTTCGTCAAAGCCGGTCTGGAGGCTGGAATAGCGGAACGTCTCGGTCGTGTAGGTGCCGTAGTCGACGACCTTGTTCAGAGCCTGATGGACGTACGGGATGTGAAAGCCCTCAAGGTAATTCTCGCAATATAATGCCCAGTGGGCGTGAACGCGATATTCGCGGCGGCCGGTGAACTTTAGCGATGCGGGGTCAAGATCGGTGATGTGGGCCGCGGGTTCGGTGATGAAATCTTCGAACGGAGAGATCGGATCGAGCGAGGCGAAACGAAAACCCGACCGCTCGGCAAAGGCGACCGGGCGGAGGTCGTCATCGGGCGAAGGAAAATCTTCGACGCCTTCGAATTCCGGCATCGAAAGAAACTTGCCTTCGAGCGAGAAGCGGCGGCCGTGATATCCGCAGCGGATCAGCGACGCCTCACACGGTTCTTCGACAAGGACCTTGCCGCGGTGGGTGCAGACATTGGACATGCAGGCCGTGCTGCTATCGCCCTGCGATATCAGCAGCGGTTCGTCGAGGAAGCCGGGAAGAAGGTTTACGGGAGTCAGCGTGGCCGAAAGCTCGGGGCCGGCGACGAGCTGCCATGTGCGGGCGAAGATGCGTTCTTTTGAGAGCTCGAAAAACCGTGCGTCCGTGTAGAACCGGGACGGCAGCGTCCGGGCTCGGCGGATGTCGGGGTCGATCGAGAACTCGGGCATCTTACTTTTTATAAAGCAGATATTCGGGTGCCGTGTCGTCGCGGCGGAAGCCGCGGGCGACCATTCCTGCGCCGAATGCCGACTTGAATTCGCTGCGAAGCCGATGCTGCTCGGCAAGAGCGGCGTCGGGGTCGGCCGCGACGAGCGACGACCAATCTGGCGTTACGCGGATGCGGCGGTCGGGCTCGCCGGGCTCGGCGTATTTCTCGCCCTTTTCGAGGGCAAGCACCTTCGGGCTTTCGAGATGCCATTCGCAGAAGAGGCGGTCGCTGGCTAGGCCGATCTCCTTGCCGCCGGTCGCGGCCGTTGCGTAATCGACGCCGTAAAAGTTCTCCTGCAGTTCGCTGATGATCGCGCCGAGCTTTTCGAGATTGAAATAGGCGTTGCGCGCCTTCCAGGGCTCAAAGGTCCATTTGACGTATTTCACGCCGAGCTCGAGCGAACGGGCGCGTTGTGCCCATTTCAGGCGGCCGCCGATGCCGGAGCTTTGAAACGAGGCACGGACGGCGGTCATGTGCGAATAATAGGCGCGTTCGCCGCGGAGAAACGCCGGGACGCTGAGGACGAAACCGATCAACTCGCCCGCGGAATAGGCACCGAGGATAAAACCGCCGGCGTTCTTCGTCACGACAAAGTGCCGGACCGGCGAGATCTCTATCTCAGGCAAGGCGAAAACCTCACGCTGCAGGTCAACGCACGCGGCGAGCTCATCCAGCGTCACACATTCTTTTATCTCGATCTCGTTACTCATCTGCTCAAAATACGGCGCCGAACCTCACCGCCTCGACTTTTGCAAACCTGTATGATAACAGGCAACAGGCTGAATTACTTGCCCGCCCGAGCTAATTTTTCTTAACACGCGGGGGCGAAAACTGGTAGAATCTTAGTGCGGCAATTCCCGCCGCAAACCGACCCGCGACCGATCCCGCATTCCGGCCCGATGACACAGCAGAACACCCTCGAATTCAAAGGAACCATTTCCGCTATTCCGCTTGGCGAACTGATCGTCGAGATAGGACAGACACGCCTTTCGGGCAGCCTTCGCGTAAGCCGCGACCCGCAACGGGCGATCATCTATTTCGAAGAGGGCAGGCCGGTCTATTGCGTTTCGAATGCGAGACAGCACAGGCTGTTCGGCAAGTTGGTGGAACGGAAGCTGGTCGACACGGCACGCATCAATGGGAACGTCGACCCGGTGAACGACTTTGAGCTGTCCGCGTTTCTACTCGGCCAGGGGCTCATAACGAAAGAACTGCTCGACGAAGCTGTCGTTGCTCAGCTCGAATCTATACTGATCGACACGCTCTCGTGGACCGAGGGCGAGTGGACATTTACGCCGCTTGCACGCGTTCGACAGGAACTCCACCAGAAGATCGACGCTCATCGCGTCCTGCTGGACTACGCTCGCGTGCTGCCGCTGCAGATCGTTCGCGAAAGGTTCAGGAGCGTTGAGGAAGCCTTCTCGGTAAACGAACCGACGGGCGAGGACCTGCGGCTGCTGGCACACGAAGCCGACGTCGAGATGCGGTTCGGCGATCTGAGGCTTACGCTGGCTGACCTGCGAAACGCCTGCGCGATGCCCGAGGATGCATTGCTTCAGGCACTTTACGTATTGTGGCTCGGCGGCCGGCTGACGAGGCACGACTGGACCTCGGCGTTCACGCCGGCGGCACTTGCGGCGATCGGGTCAGCCAGGCTTGCGGTGGCGAAAAAGGCAGCTCCTATCCCGGTCAAAGCCGAAGAGCCGCCCAAGCCCGAACCGGAAAAGGCCGCCGACATAAAGATCTCGCTCGAGGAATATCTCGAACGCGTGGAAAACGCGGAAACGCATTACGAGGTGCTCGGCCTGGCGTCGAACGCGAACGTCGGCGTGATAAAACAGACATACTTCGGGCTGGCAAAGCTTTTCCACCCGGACCGCTATCACAAGGAAAAAGCCGCGACCGTGAAACGCGTCCAGACGGCTTTTACACGGCTTGCGCACGCACACGAAACCCTGAAAACCCGCGAGGGCCGCGAGGCGTACGACATAAAGATCCGCCGCGAGGCAGAGGCTCGCGAGAAACGGCGTGCCGCCGGCCAGCAGATGGGAATGAGCGGCGACAAGCAGACGGAGAACGCCTTCGACAGCTTTGTGCAGGGCAAAGAGGCGTTTGCGAACGAGGACTACGCCGGGGCGATCTCGAACCTCGCTCGTGCTGTGCATTACCAGCCTGAGAATCCACTCTTCAAGGCATATTTCGGCCGGGCACTTTCCGCCGACGACCGACAGCGGCACAGGGCCGAGGCGGAACTGCAGGCCGCCGTCCGGATGGACCCGAAGAACGCGGAGATCCGTATGCTGCTCGTCGATTTCTTTATGGACTTCAACATGGCGAAGCGTGCCGAGGGCGAGCTCAAACGCTTTCTCGAGATCGTGCCGGGCCATCGCGAGGCGACGGCAAGGCTTTCTCGTATCGGTTCGAGCTAAAAGATCTATATAACTGAATGCCGGGCGACATCCGCTACGGGCGGGTGTGCTAGAATCTCTCTGCACCGGAACGCGATGCCGACTTGAAAGGGCGGGCGTTTCGGCGGAAACTGATCCTATGCAAGGCCACGGACAGGCACCAGCCAATTTTGATGAGAAACTGCTGCAGATGGCGGCGGAGATCGATGCGTTTGAGGGATACGGGCATGCCCACGCCCTTCGCATCGCAGAGATCGCCGACCGTATCGGGCAGCGTTTCAACATGGCCGCGCATGACCGTTTCTTCATGCAGCAGGCGGCGCTGATCCACGACATCGGCGAGCTGACGATGAACCGGGACTATATAAAGGACCGGCGAAGGCTGACGGACGAAGAGCGGCTCGACCTGCAGCGGCACCCGGTGATCGGAGAACAGGCCGCGGCAAAGCGGGGCTTTTCACGCGGCGTGCAGCTGCTTGTGAGGTGGCACCACGAATGGTGGAACGGCACGGGTTATCCGGATGCGTTGGCCGGCGAACAGATACCGCTTGCGGCGAGGATCATTCGCGTGGCGGACACATACGCCGCACTCACAGACGATCGCCCGCGGCGGCACGCGATGAACGAAACCGAGGCGAAGGCTTTCCTCGCTGAGTGGGCAGGCATCGAGTTTGACCCGGCAGTGGTAAAGATCTTCCTCGAATTGGCCGCCGAGGCCGGAACTTAGTTCGCACGACGGCTTTTTTTATTCCTTCCTGAAAGAAAATCCATACAAACGGCATAAACGCGCGATTTCCGATTGAAGTTTTTGCAATTGGGGTGTATACCTTTATTTGTTTGTTTGTCAAACGAACAAAGATGAGGCATTTTGTGGACACGGTTCAACAAAAGCTGCCTGGCCCGAGATAAGAGAACGCAGTAAATGAAGAAGATCTACCTCGCAAAAGCAAAGTCGCAGATAGCGAGACATAACACGATCCGCGACATAAACAAGCAGATCGTGCTGAATTACGTGCGGGTTCGCTCGCCGATCTCGCGTGCGGAGATCGCCCGCGAAACGTCGCTGCAGCGGTCGACCGTTTCGGCGATCGTCGATGAGCTTCAAAGCGAGGGCTTGATAGAAGAACTCGGGACCGGCGATTCGACCGGCGGCAGAAAGCCGACACTGCTGCAGTTGCGGACCGGCGTCCCGGTCGCGATCGGAGTCGACGTTACACCGCGTGTGACGACGGTCGTACTTGCAGACCTTTCGGGGACACTGCTCGATACGGAGAGATTCCCGACGTCGTCCGACATCGAGTATATGAACAAACAGATACTTGAGAAGGTCGGACACTTCGTCGAGATGTACCCGAATGCCAATCTCGAGGTCGGCATCAGCATTCCCGGCATCGCTGACCCGACCACCGGCACGATCGTGTATATCCCCTATTTTCAATGGTCTAACTGGGATATCGGCAAACAGATCGAAGAGAAATTCGGCGTGCCGGTGACGATAGACAACGACGCGAATGCGGTCGCGATAGCGGAGCTTTGGTTTGGCGACGAAGAGATCAAGAAGACGCGGAACTTCGTGATGATTCTGGTCTCAGAGGGGATCGGTACGGGCATTATTGTTGACGGCGAGGTCTATCGCGGGGAATTCGGTGCGGCGGGCGAGTTCGGGCATATGTACGTGGGCGAGAATGCCCCGGTGGTGTGCTCGTGCGGGCGACGCGACTGCTGGGAGGCACACGCCTCGGAAAAAGCAATTTTGCAGCGTTATGCATCCGCCGAAGGCCAGCCGACGAACGCCAATATCGACATCGATCACCTGATCGGCCTGGCGATGAACGGCGAGTCCAGAGCGGTTCAAACCCTTAGGGAAAGTGCACATTATCTAGGGATCGGCATTTCGAACCTGATAGTTGGTTTCAGCCCGCAGGCGATAGTCATCAGCGGCAGCATTGTACGGGCGTGGGACGTCCTAAAAGAGGAGCTGAACATACTGGCCGGCCGCAGTATTCGCGACGAATTGCCGAGCCCGGCGATAGTTCGTTCATCGCTCGGCGACGATCCGACGGTGCTTGGCTCGATCGCCCTGGTTCTGGCGAGCAAATTCGCCTCGGCGAGTTAATTTCATTGAAAGTTAAGATTCTCTTGACATCCTCCCGCGATTGGATTATAAGTTTGTTTGTTTGCACAACAAACAATCAAGCCAGCGATTTTACAAATTAATAATTCGGACTCTTTCTAACGAGTTTTATCACGGTAATTCGAACGGATCGACGAGCGGAGTGACTGTCCGCAAGGAGAGATCGGCGAGGTGAACATAAAAAATATGAAATCTGAGAAATTTACGAAATTGCGACAGTCTCTCTGTATCGCGATCTCGGCCGCAATCTTTGCCGTGGCAGGCTTTGCGCAGACCGAGTCGGCCCGCATTCAGGGAACTGTTTCGGACGCAACGGGCTCCGTTGTTGCCGGTGCGACAGTGACCGCACGGTCGGTCGGCACGGGCCGCGAGTCGAGCACCGTCACAAACGGCGAAGGCTTTTACACGATCCTGGCACTTCAGCCGGGCCGTTATCAGATAGAAGTTACGCAGACGAACTTCAAGAAGCTGCAGCGGGAAGTGACCCTTGAGGTCGCGCAGAATGCTGCGTTGGACTTCACGCTGGAAACGGGTGAGGTCTCGGAAACGGTGACCGTTACGCTCGACATTCCGCAGGTCGATACGTCTTCGTCGGCACTCGGTGAAGTGGTCCAGGGCCGCGAGGCGGTCGAACTTCCGCTCAACGGCCGCAACGTGCTTGAGCTTGCACGCCTTTCGCCGGGCGTCACGACCGGCATTCCGGGCGGTTTCGCGAGCGGCGTCGGCAACAACGCCGAGACCTACCGCGGCGGCAACACCGGCGGTGCGGCTATCTCGGTCAACGGACAGCGTACGCAGGCTAACAACTTCCTGCTCGACGGCGTCGATAACAACGAGTCGCTGGTCAACACGATCAATATCTTTCCGTCGGCAGAGGCCGTTCAGGAATTCCGCGTACAGACGAGCGTTGCCCAGGCCGAATTCGGCCGCGGCGGCGGCGGCATCATCAACTCGGTGACGAAATCCGGCCGCAACGATTTCTACGGTTCGGCGTTCCTTTTCGTCCGCAACGATAACCTTGACGCACGTCCGACCTTTAACAACGACAAGAGCGAGTTCCGCCGCGGACAGTTTGGCGGCACGGTCGGCGGGCCGATCTGGAAGGACAAGCTCTTTTTCTTCGGTGATTATGAAGGCCTGCGTCAGTTCCTGCCTTTCGGCCAGGAGACCGCGACGGTCCCGACGGCAAGGATGAGAACGGGCGACTTCGGCGAACTGCCGCAGCAGCTTACGGACATCCTGACAGGGCTGCCGATCCTGAACAACCGTATCGACCTTTTGCCGGGCAACCGCATGAACCAGGTCGCTCTGCGTTACCTGCAGGCTTTCCCGCTGCCGAACAGGCCGGGCATTTTCAACAACTA
>JAUCQE010000251.1 GCA_030372865.1 Pyrinomonadaceae bacterium | reverse complement strand
CGCCCGGTCGACTTTGGACATGTCGGCGATATCGTCGAGATAGACGCTCATCTGCTCCACCTGCTGCTAGACGGCGACTATTTGCCGATAATCTCTTCCCTTGCTGCCGACGACGACGGGAAGATCTACAACATCAACGCAGACACGATCGCGGCGGAGATCGCGGTCAGTCTCGGTGCCGAAAAACTAATACTGCTTTCGGACGTCAACGGCATTTATCTGGATCCAAAGGATGCCTCAACAAAGATAAACCGGCTTACCGCTAGTGAGGCAAAGGGAATGATCGACGGCGGGCAAGCAACCGGCGGTATGATCCCGAAACTACAGAGCCTGATATCACTTGTCGAACGAGGCGTCAGTTCAGCGCACGTCATCGGCGGGAACGAACGGAATGCCCTACTTGCTGAGGTCTTCACGGACGAAGGGACCGGCACCATGATCGTGGCCGACAAATAAAAAAGACGGGAGTAGATCCCGTCTTTTTTTATGGTGCTGAGGGCGGGACTCGAACCCGCACGGATTTCTCCACACGCCCCTCAAACGTGCGCGGCTACCAATTACGCCACCTCAGCAAATTGTAAAAGAACCTTATTAGTTGCCGTTGCTGTTCGCAGCGGGCTGTGCAGCGTTTGCGGGAGCCGCATTCGCCGAAACATTCTCTGTTGGCGCCGCATTCGTGTTAGCTTCCGTCGTTGCCGGAGCGGTCGTTTCCACCGGTGTCTCACCAACCGTCTGAAGAACCGAAACGCCACCCTGCAGAGCAGGCATCGAGATCAGGAACGCAGTGACCATGAAGACCGACGCTGCGACTATCGTCATCTTGGACAACACCGAAGCGGTTCCCCGAGGCCCGAAAGCGGTGCTCGAAATGTTGCTCGTGAACAGTGCCCCCGCGTCCGTCTTGCCGGGCTGCAAAAGCACCGACGCCACGAGGACGATGCATGCTACAAAAAATATTGCGTAAAGTACGTAAAGCAAATCTCTGTTCCGCCTTAATTCAAACTCTCGGGCCGGCCTATAAATAATTGACGATCCGTGCGAAGCTTTCCGCTTCCAAACTTGCCCCGCCGACGAGTGCCCCATCGACGTCATCCTGAGCCATCAGGTTGGCGATGTTGTCCGGTTTTACGGAACCGCCGTAGAGTATCCTGATGTTGTCCGCAACGGTTTCCCCGTGCGTTTCGCGTATGCAGCGACGGATGAATCCGTGCATTTCTTGAGCCTGTTCCGGCGTCGCGGTTTTACCCGTTCCGATCGCCCAAACAGGCTCGTAAGCGATTATGATACGTTCCATGTCCGAGACTGTCAAACCCGCAAGGCCATTCAAAAGCTGCGAACGAACCACGTTCTCGGCCTCGCCCGATTCACGTTCGTTCAGGTGCTCTCCAACGCAAACGATCGCCGTCAACCCGGCGGCAAGCGACGCCCCGATCTTCGAATTGACACTCTTGTCGGTCTCGCCATAAAACTGCCGCCGCTCGGAATGCCCGATGATGACGTACTTCGCCCCCGCATCTTTTATCATCACGGGAGCGACTTCGCCCGTGTAGGCACCGAATTCGTTTTGCGTAGCGCAATCCTGTGCGGCAACGCCAACATTCGAGCCCTCAAGCCGGTCTGCGACGGTCCGTATTGCCGTAAAAACCGGAGCGATCACGACTTCGCAATGACTTGCGTTTGCGACAAGCGATCGTAACGTAACGGCCGTATCAACTGCTTCGCCGAGCAGCTTGTACATTTTCCAATTGCCCGCAATAACTGGTTTTCTCATCGCGAATACGTTAGCAAAAATCGGCCGTAAACGCTAAGGCATGGAGATTTGCGGCCTTCGATGCTATTCTCGAACCACACAAGGGGGCACCTGCGAATGTTCAAAAACAGGACTGAACCAAGACGCGTCGTTGTGACGGGCTTCGGTTGCGTCACTCCCATAGGCATCGGAAAACAAGCATTTTGGAATTCCCTACAAGGCGGCACCAGCGGCGTCGGGCTCATTGATGAATTTGACGTCTCGGAAAGCCCCGTCAAGATCGCGGCCGCGGTCAAGGGGTTCGACTGGGAAGCCGAGCTTGATCCAAAGGACAGAAAGCACGTTCCGCGGACGGTTCCGCTCGTTCTCGCCGCTGCCCGCGAAGCCGTAGCGGATGCGGGCATCGACGTGGCGAATCTGGACCTTGACCAGCGGCGTTCTATCGGCGTCGAGATCGGCACCGGCGGCGGCGGCCTTGCCTTTACCGAGCGACAGTACTCCTATTGGTACGTCGGTCCACGTCACCAGGCGAGCGTCTACACAATTCCCTCTTCGACCCACGGCGGGCTTTCATCTGAGATATCGATGACTTTCGGCCTCCGCGGGCTGTCCCACGTCGTTTCTACGGGCTGCACAAGTTCCACCGACGCTTTCTTTTATGCAGCGCAGCATATCGCTCTCGGACGTCAGGACATGATGATTGCGGGCGGTGTCGACGCCCCGATCGCACCGGGTATATTGGCCGCCTTCAATTTGATGACGGTGCTCACGAACCGCTGGAACGACGAACCGGAGCGCGCATCGCGACCGTTTTCCGCGGACCGGTCGGGAATCGTTCTCGGCGAGGGATCTTGGGTATACGTGCTGGAGAATCTCGAATCGGCACTGTCGCGAGGTGCCGAGGTCTATGCAGAAGTGCTCGGCTATGGAGCAACGTGTGACGCTTACCATCGCGTACGTTTGGAAGACACGGGAACAGAACCTGCCCGGGCGATGACCAACGCCCTAAACGATGCTGGTATTGCACCTAACGAAGTCGACTACATCAACCTTCACGGCACATCTACAGCCCTGAATGACAAGATCGAAACAAACGCCGTGAAGATCGCCTTTGGCGATGCCGCCAGCAGGATCCCGATGTCCGCGACAAAATCTCAGGTCGGCCATCCGCAGGGTGCAAGCGGCGCGGCCGGGATCGCGGCCGCGCTGTGCGCGATGTCAACGGGCGTTATACCGCCGACGATCAATCTCGACTCTCCTGACCCCGAATGCGATCTCGACTATGTTCCAAACGTTGCGCGAGCAGGAACGGTCGACGTCGCACTCTGCAACTGCATCGGATTTGGTTCAAAGAACAGTGCGCTGGTGCTACGCCGATTTGCAGAATGAAAGCGCGCATCGACTTGAGCAGAAGAAGTACAGAAACCGAGCGGCTTGACCGTGGCGAATACACTATTGAAGAGTACGAACGCTGGCACCGAGAGATGTGGTACATCCACAGGCTTCTCGGCGAATCGAGGGCGCTGCGAAAGACTCTTGGTAGTGAACTTACCGGGAGCAGCGATGAAACGGTGTCGATACTCGATGTAGGCTGCGGGTCCGGTGACCTACTGTTGGAAACTCGTCGTTGGAAAACGGACACGCTTATGTTCGGAGCGGATGATAATTTCCTTGCGCTTCGGGCAACGGCGCGGCACCAGATCCCGGTCATCCAATGCAACGCGCTGCGACTTCCCTTTGGGAATAGCAGCATTGACTATGTCATGAGTTCGCTAACACTTCATCACTTTAGCGACGAGCGGGCGGTCGCCTTTCTTCGTGAATTGAGGCGGGTCGCTCGCAAAAACGTCTTTGTTGTCGACCTCGAACGCAACCCTCTGGCATACGCCGTATACCGTGCGTTTGGGCGATTTCTGCTGCAGTCATTCACCTTCGAGGACGGTTCGCTTTCGATTCGCCGCGGATTTCGACACGACGAACTTATGAAGTTGGCTCTGGCCGCCGGTTACCGGGAGCCGGTCGTCACACGTTCGGCGGCTTTTCGACTTGTACTGACAGGATGACGGACGCTCGTGAAAACTTTGATGCCGCGATCGTAGGTGCGGGGCCTTCAGGCTCCTCGTTGGCTGTCTCTTATACACATCTCCGAGCCCACGAGACAGCGCTGAACGCCATCATTATTGACGGCGACATGTTCACCAACGACACGGCCCTTATCCTGTCGCCGCAGGCGGGCGCGCTGTTGAAGGGGAAGGACCTGGCCGGCTTCGAGGAGGCGCTCCAC
>JAUCQE010000250.1 GCA_030372865.1 Pyrinomonadaceae bacterium | reverse complement strand
ACTCGTCGGCAGCGTCAGATGTGTATAAGAGACAGGCCCACACTTAAATACAAGAGAGGAATTTATATGAGTTATTTTTTCGTAGTCATTTTGGCCTTAACGTTCTCCCAAGCACTGTCTGCCCAGACCGACGATCGTCCGCGGGTATTCATTGAGGAAAGCAATTCTTGGGAGGTCGAGAGCGATCCGATGATGTCGTCCACCGACAAGAAAGGCCGTGTTCACATAAGCGGCGGCGGCAGCAAGGGCGGAGCAAAACCGCGTACCGCAGAGATCATGAAGCGTTTTAACGAGCAGTGCCCCACCTGCATCGTTACAAACAACAAGGCAAAGGCCGATTTCATCGTCTTGATGGAACATGAAGGCGGAAAGGACCTTTTCAACAAGGACAACAAGCTCGTGGTGTTCAACAAAGACGGCGATCTGATCACGAGCGGTTCGTTCAGCCGGCCGCGGAAAGCCGTTGAGGTCGCATGCAAAGCTATCGATGCCGAGTTTCGGCGACAGCTTCAGTCCGCGTCGTCCTCAAGCAACTAGCTGACTTTAATGAACAAGGACTTGGACCGCCCGTAACACCGGCGGTCCATTTTATGTTCCCGGTCCTGTATCCGACTTCTCGTTTTGCGTTTGGTTATCAGGCTTTGTTACTTTCTAGCAAGTGTCAGACTCAACATTTCACAGTGGTTACGTGGCCTTGATCGGCCGTCCGAATGCGGGTAAATCTACGCTTTTGAACCGGCTGGTGGGCGAAAAGATCGCAGCCGTCTCGAACAAGCCGCAGACGACGCGGCACAAGATCCAGGGCGTCGTCACGCTCGACAACGGCCAGATCGTTTTCGTCGATACGCCCGGCGTTCACAAGCCCGGTTACCTGCTCAATCGCAGGATGATGGCGGCCGTTCAGGACGCGGTGCTGTCCGTCGACCTCGTGGTCCTGATGCGAGACGCAAGCGTTTCGACCGGCAACGGCGATCGGTTCGTTCTCGACCTCGTCAAGAACTCCGGCAAGCCCGCGGTGCTCATCCTGAACAAGATCGACAAGATAAGGGACAAGACGCAGCTGCTGCCGCTGATCGAGTTTTACTCAAAGGAATACGACTTCGCCGAGATCATTCCCGTCTCGGCACTGAAAGGCGAGGCAGTGGACATAATGCTCGCAAACATCGCGAAGCACCTGCCCGAGGGCGAGCCGATATTTGCCGAAGACGAACTCACCGATCAGCCGATGCGGATGATCGTCGCCGAGATGGTGCGTGAAAAGATACTCGCCTCGACCGGCGAAGAGATCCCATACGTGACGGCCGTCGTCACCGAACGCTGGGACGAAAGCGACCCCGAAAAGCCCGTTATTTACTGCGCTATCTACGTCGAACGTCCGTCGCAAAAGGCGATCATCATCGGTCGCGGCGGGGCAAAGCTGAAACAGATCGGCATCGAAGCACGCCGCGATATCGAGAACCTGCTCGGCCGACACGTCCACCTCCAGCTTTTCGTCAAGGTCGTCGAGGACTGGCGGAACAAGGAACGCGATCTCGACGAGATGGGCATCCGCGAATAGAAAATGTCAGACAACACACAGCAATCCTGGTACGCGCTTGAGATCACCGCCGAGCCCGAAGCCGCCGAGGCTCTCGAATTTGCCTTTAACGAACTCGACGCGCTCGGCACCGAGATCAATCACCTCCGCCGAAAGGCCACCGACACCGTTACCGTTGCCGGCTATTTTGCCGATCAGCTTGATGACGCCGTGGTCGACGCTTCGCTCGCCGATTCGCTTGCTATCTACGGCTTCACACCCGACGTGATCCATTCGAAGGAATGGCGGCGGTATGGCCAGACCGATTGGCTCTACGATTGGAAAAAGCACTGGAAGCCGACGGTCATCGGAAACTTCATCGTTTCGCCGCCGTGGGAAGAGGTCTCGGACGCTGAAAAGCACATCATCTGGATCGAGCCGAACATGGCGTTCGGCACCGGAACGCACGATACGACCCAGCTTTGCCTTAGGGCGATCGAAAAATACTTTCGGCCCGAGCAAACGTTCTTCGACGTCGGCACCGGCACGGGCATCCTCGCGATCGGAGCGGCACGGATCAAGGCCGCTGCCGGCGTTCGCGACCGGGCGATCACGGGATGCGATACCGATGAAGGCTCCATCGACATCGCCCGCGAAAACACTGTGTTGAATGAGGTCGGCGACATGATCGATCTGTATGTCGGCTCGATGAACGACGACTCGCCCGCCGCGGATTTCGTCTGCGCGAACCTCACGATCGACGTCATCCTGCCGCTCTTGCCGCTGCTGATTGAAAAGACGAAGTCTTTCCTTCTGCTTTCCGGCATCCTGCAGGAGCAGGAAACGCAGATCGTTGACGCGCTCGCCGGACACGGTTATACCGCTCCGGAGATCGAACACTCCGGCGAATGGATCTCGGTCGTTGTGTTGAAAAGTTAGTTGTCTTTCGGCGGGACGGCTGCCGGGATGTCGCCGTTGTCCGTTATCGTCAGCATCGGCGTCCGCGGTTTTGCACGCGCACGCGGCACCGACCGCAGCACAGGCGGAATTGCCGGCGTCACGATGTTTGCAGGTGAAAGCGGGTCGGTCCGTTTCAGTATCGCACCGCCGCGGCCCGCGACCCAAACCTTGTTCCCGCCGCGGTATGCGATCGACTGAAGCACGCGGCCCGTTATATTTTTCTGCGACATCCACGTCCGGCCGCCGTCTTCCGTTACGATAACGGTGCCAAGTTCGCCGACAGCAACGCCCGCCGTCTTCCCGATCGCGACGACCGAAAACAGGTTTGCCCGCACCGGCGATTCGTTATCACGCCACGTCAGCCCGCCGTCTTCGGTGCGAAGGATGATGCCGTTCGACCCGACCGCGAAACCCGCCTTTTCGTCGTTGAAGCTCACGGAGTAAAGATTCTCCATCACGTTGGTCCTGACGCTGGTCCATACCTCGCCGCCGTCCATCGTGACCAGAACCGTTCCGCGGCTGCCG
Organism: Pyrinomonadaceae bacterium; assembly: GCA_030372865.1. GTDB lineage: Bacteria > Acidobacteriota > Blastocatellia > Pyrinomonadales > Pyrinomonadaceae > OLB17. Next base: position 2,842 of record JAUCQE010000250.1, on the reverse strand, counting down.
ACCGCCACACCGCGTTTGTCGTCAAGAAACTCGACGTCCTCAAGCCACATCTGCGAGCCCGAATTGATCCGTTCCCAATACGCGCCGGCGGTCGTCGTGCGAATTATCGTGCCGTTTGCCCCGACCGCAAACCCGAGCCGGTCGGTAATAAAATGCACTCCCAACAGGTCGTCCGTTACGCCCGAAATGCCCGGGCCCCAGCTTGCGCCGCCGTTGATCGTACGCACCACGGCACCACCGTCGCCGACCGCCCAGCCCTTTTCGCCGTCAAAGAAATGCAGGCTGTTCAGGTTCGCCGGCGTGCCGCTGTAGACCTGCAGCCACTCGCGGCCCGCGTCATTCGTTATCCAGATCCGCCCGTTCGAACCGACCGCCGTGCCGAGCTCGTCAGTCAGGAACGCGATGTCGTTGACGTCTTCCCTGCCGCCCGCCGACAGCCGCTGCCAGCTGTAGCCGTTGTCATCGGTTCGTAGGATCAGCCCGTTCTCGCCTACCGCCCAGCCGGTGAAACCGTCCGCCCGGTGAAGCGAAACGAGCCGCGGGCTGGTCCTGACGCTGAACGGCAGCCACGTCGAGCCGCCGTCGCCGGTGACCCAGACCGAGCCGTTCGAATCCGTCATCGTCCCGTTCACTTCATCCGCAAAACAGATAGAAAGAAAGTCCGCCCGGCTGAACATCTCTATCCGCTTCCACGTCTCGCCGCCGTCGGTCGAACGTGCGACGCAGCCCGCGTTTCCGATCGCGACGATATTCGTCTTGCTGGTCACGGCAATGCCGTTCATCAGCGTCGTTCCGCAGGGCGAATGCCGCGTCCAGCTTTCGCCGCCGTTCGCAGTTGTCAGCACGACGCCGTTCTCGCCCGCCGCCGCCGCAGTCGATTCGTCAAACGAGCTCACGCGTGTCAGGCGTTCCTGGCTGCCCGAGGGCTGATCGGCCCAGGTCAGGCCGCCGTTCGTCGTTTTAATGATCCGGCCGTATGTGCCGACCGCCCAGCCGGTCATTCTGTTCGGCCCGGTCATGGTGATGCCGGAAAGATGGTCGCGTGTCGCCGAATTAGCAAATTTCCAATCGTCGCCGCCGTCGCTTGTAAGCAGGATCGTCCCGCGTGTGCCGATAACGATCGCGTTCTTCTCGTCGCGGACAAAAACGCCGGAGAAATTCACATCCGCGGTCGTCGATTGCCGCTGCCAGTCGAATCCGCCGTTCCTTGTCCTCAATATTGTGCTGTCGAGCCCGACCGCGAAACCGACGCGTTTGTCCGCGGCAAAATGCACCGACGTCAGCGGGTTGCCCTGCGGCAGCGGATTTTGCCACGCCCAGCCCGAGCCCGTCCTTAGCTGAGCGGACGACGTGGCCGCGATAACGAGCATTAAAAACAAAGCACCGAAAAGGCCGGTCAAACCAGTGACCGGCCCATTTCCTGCGGGCTTTTGTCCAAATGCTTTCATCCGTTTGTCGTGCGAAACAAAGGGTTTAGATAACCAGATTATAGTTCAACCGTGCCGATCTCCGCGACGAGTTCGTCGAGAAATTCGTGGTCGACCCGGCCGGCGGCCGCGATCTTTCGTGCGGCGGTGTCGGCGACCTCTTGTACCTCGTGCCCGGCGTGGCCCTTTACCCATTCCCATTTGATGTCGTGCCGCGCCGCCGCTTTATCGAGGCGGCTCCACCATTCGTGGTTCGTCTTTCGCTTCCAGGTGCCGCCCATCGTTTCGACTACGTATCGCGAATCGGAAAGCAGCCTAACCTTACACGGCTCCCTTAGGGTCTCAAGGCCCAACGCCGCCGCGACGATCTCAGACTGCTGATTCGTAGCGTTGCCGAGATATTCACCGAAAGCCTTCCAATACCCCTTGAAACCAAGCACAGCCACAGCCGCGGCACGCGGATTTCCCTTACCGTTCCCGAGGCTCGAACCGTCGCAGACTATAGTGACTTGTTTCATTCAATTAGCGGTACGTCTTTCAGCGCACCAACTTACCTGCCAAGAATTTAAAAATAAACCCAAACAGAATGCTCAAAACCGTCACAGCAAGCACGTTGATCACAAGTGGCCCATAGTCAAACCCATATCGGTTCCCCCACATCTCTAGCGGAAACCCAGCCCGATACTGATCTGAGTGTGAAAAGTTAACTCCCGACCTTACGAACCTATCGTAAGAAATAAATCCGGAAAGCACCGTCATCACCAGCCAAACCGCAATGACGAATGCGACTCCGATTTTGAAAGGGCGATCGTAGACTTCACTCATATTTTCCGGCGTCTAGTCCCACTCTTAACTCATGGTCCATATACCCTTCGAAAGTATCATCATGTGATATCACGAAGAGCTGGTCGAAGTGCTTTATCTGGCCGATCTGCATCGCGAGGTTCTCGCGGCGTTCGGCGTCCATGTTGGTGGTCGGCTCGTCGAAGATCGCGATGCGGATATCCGAAAGCTGTTTCAAAAGTGCCAGCCTTACCGACAATGCCGCCGCCATCTGCTCGCCGCCCGAAAGGCTCTGGAACGGCCGTTCGTAGCCGCCCTCTTCCACGCAGATGCCGTAATCGTCCAGCCACCGCAGCGTCCGCTCCGCATTGCCGCCGATCTCACGGAACATCAGGTTCGCCTCGGCCGAAACGTGATAGACGTAATTTCGCGCGACGAGCGGAGCGGCTTCCTTGAGAGTATCGCGGATAAACACGGTCGTCTCAAGCACGCGTTCGAGCCTTTCTTTCTCCTTGTATTCGGCCGAGACCGCTGCGCGCGTTTCCGCAAGCCGTTCAAGCTCGGCGGTCAATGCGTCGAGCCTCTTTCGCGCATTCTCTGCCCGGACGCCCGTTTCCGCCTTCGCCCGTTCG
>JAUCQE010000249.1 GCA_030372865.1 Pyrinomonadaceae bacterium | reverse complement strand
CGAACGGTCTCGCCAGGTTCCACGTTGAACGTGGCCGTTGAGGTTCCGATATCCCCGGTGCTAGGCGTGGTGCTCGTTCCGTCATTGCAGACGATCGAGGTAAGATCCCAGCCTGTTGGAACGACCTCGTTGACCGAGTACTGTCCCGGGTCGACGTTGACGCCTGAGAACTCGCCGTCGGTCAGGTTCACATCGATGTCGCCGTCGAAGTTGAAGGACTGCGTCGAGCCGTTAGGAAGCGTCTGCTTCTCGACCTCGATCCGGCCTTCCTTCGTATTAGTGAACGTACAGATGATCGATCCGGTCGGCGTGGCGAGGTTGATGGTCGCCGTTCTTGTAGCTGCGTCAACGATGTACGTCGCGTCGCTGAGTATCTGGCAGTCGAGGCCGGTCAGGTCCCAACCTGCCTGTGCAGTCTCGGTTACCGTGTACTGGCCAGCCTCAAGGTTAATGAAGGTTCGCTGATTAGGCTGAGTACCATCTGCATCGTCATCGAGAATGAACGGATCGATCGGCGTATTCGTGTTATCCGTCGAAGTGTAAGCAAAGTCTTGCGGATCGTCGGGTATTGCGTCCTTAACGATCGTAATGGAACCCTGCGGCGGAACGATGAGAATATCGGCACCCTTGATCTGGTTGTCTTGCGAGCCGAGTGATTCGCCGCCTTCGCCGTTTGCATCGGTGTTCAACCGGTAAAGGTTGAAGTGATACGGGCCGCCGTTGATCTGGGACGAGCCCTCGAACCATGTGACACCGGTGCCGTCGCCGGTCACGGCCAAGTGGCCCGCGACCTCTATCAAGACGCTGGTAGCGGTCGAGGTCCAGGAAAGAATGTAATCGACGTCGGAATCGCCCGTGTCGGCCCCGGAGTGAGCAAGCGTCATGCTTGCCGCCGTGATCGGAGCATTTGCATAGATGCGCAAATATCGGTTTCCATAAACGGCCTCATACGCATTTATGCGGGTTTGCGTCGTTCCTTCGCCTGTGTCCAGGTACGGGTCGTCGGGGATCGGGACGTTGAACTTATTCCCCGAATTTCGCACGGCCGTACAGGTAGCACCAAGATCTCCCGGAGGTCCGATCTCGGGTCCGCAGGCACGCACGGTCGTAAGCGTTAGGTTGACGGAGGGGTTCTCATCGCCGAGCGGCGTGTAAGCTGTCGTGTCAAGATACGGAACGCTCGAATCGGCACCGGCCTTGATCGCCTGCTCATAAGAAGTAAGAAAGTCGTAGGCGTGAACGCCGCCTTTACTATACTCGTGCGAGAGAGTCAGCCGATGGATGTTATCCGCGGTCGGCGTGACGTTCGTGAACATGATGCGCTGCATGTTCGACATCCCCTCAAAATAGCGGGCGTTCGAAGACTGCACGATAGAATTTATCCAGTGGCACTGCCCGAGCGCGTACGGGGCATCCTTGTTCGCGCACTGTCGGAAATCAACGCCGGACGCATCGGTGAAAATGTGTTCGGCATGGAGTAGGGAGGCGAGGCCGTCGGCCGTCAGCAGAAGCATCTGGTCCAATGAATCCTCATCGACCAGCCATGAGGACGCGACGCTGCCGCTGCCGTCAGCAACCACGTCCCACGGATCGTGTCCCTGGTGCGGCGTCAGACTTTCGGTCGGGCCGAGATGAACGACCTGAAGCCGAACCGTCTCGCCCGGCAAGAAGCCGCTGCCGGTTATGACGGCGACCGCCCCTGGGCGATAGTCCTGCCTATCGGTCGTGATGCTGGCCGTAAGGCCAAAGAAGCGAATCGGAGTAAGGTCGCGACGGACAAAGTCGGCGACAAACGGACGGTCGTCGGATAGTCCGACGGTGCGGGCAGTTGGTGCAGTGAGCCCTTCACCGAATACGGCGAAGAACCCGATCAGGATCAGGATCGGTAGTTTGAACCTCTTGAGCCAAAGTCCAGTAGTAAATGTTGCCATGGGAATCTCCTTTTATCGCCAGAGCCCACAGTAGCGATGTGCGGGCCGACATCAACAGCTCTTGCTGTGCGAAATGCCAAAAGGAGTGAATGCCGAATGTCGTTTCAGGGGATCGGAGGCGGCAAGCCTCTTTGAGAAACAGAACGGCTAGTTCAAGCGTTCACCTGTCGAAGTTGTTCAAATGCAGGAGTCCGGCGGGGTGCGATGACTGCAAGCCGGATCGGGGGAGAGAGAAATGACCGAAAAATAACGTGGTCCAACGGTTGCGAAAAACCGTGAATCCGCATTTGATAACGCAGGCTCAAGATTTTCAAAGAACCGTCGAAATAATAGATTCCCGCCCGATCTCATGCCGAGACCGGGAAACTGCATTACGGGTACCTCAAGCTAACTTTTCCGTATGCGCCGCAATCTATTGTAAAAGCCAGACGGTGTCAAGAACTTTTTTTTGCGCAAAAAAATGCCCGCCTTTGAAAAAGGCGGGCACGTTCGCAAAGTTGGGCCGGGTGTCAAGGGGTTGAGGTACACAGTCCGTAGCTGCCGCTGCCGGACGAAGAGCGGACAGCCCATCGGTAAGTGCCGCTCTTCCCGCTATATAGGAGGGTTTCAGTTGTTCCTCCGCCGGGCGAGGACGCGACCGTCGCCCAACGGCTACCCTGTTTTCGCTCAAGCACGAGGCGGAAGTTAGAACCTGAAGGGACCGGAAGTGAACCGATATATTTTCCGGCCCGTGCTGAAAATCCCGTTGAGCTCGAATGGTAATTTACGGCACCGGTGCCTGCGATCGTCGATGAATAGAGTACTCCGCTGCATGTCGGTGCAGGCGTTGGGCTCGGCGACGGTGATGGCGACGGAGACGGAGAAGGGGAGGGCGTCGGGTTGGTTGCGTCAAAAAGAGTATACAGAAGCAGGTTCGGCGAACGACTGCCTGCGTCGGTTATTACTCCCTGTGTCGCGCTCGAAGTTATCGCCGCCGAGACCTCGCTCGGCAACGCTGTCGGGTTCGACTCAAGGTACAGGGCCGCCGCACCGGTAACGTGCGGGGTTGCCGCGGACGTGCCGCTCATACCGACGGGCGTAGTGGTCGAGCGGTTCCACGTCGAATAAATGCCGACACCCGGAGCAAAGACGTCAACGCAGGAACCGTAGTTCATGTTCGGGTCGCGGTAATCGCGATTATCGATCGAACTAACGGTGATCGCATCGGGCAGGTGTGCGGGCGAATAACCGCAGGCATCCGAGCTGTAATTGCCGGCGGCAACAACGTAGGTAATGCCGCGGTCGATCGACGATTGTACAGCTTGCTCAATTACATCTGAACGCACTGAAGCCAGACTCATGTTCGCCGCTGCCGGCATCACGGCGTTGCGCGTTACCCAATCGACGCCCGCCAGGACGGAGGTCGACGTCCCGCTGCCAGAGCAGGGAAGCACGACGACCGAGTAGATCGTCGCATTCTTTGCAACGCCGTATGTTGTGCTGCCGATAGTTCCGGCGACGTGGGTGCCGTGGCCGCTGCATTCGCCGATCGGCGTCGGGTCGTTGTAGAAGTCATAGACCTCGGCAACGCGTCCGCCGAAGTCCGGATGGTCGGTGAAGACCGGCGTATCCAAGACGTAAACGTTTACGCCTGTGCCAGTCGTGTTGTATTGATACTCGCTGCTGAGCGGATATTGGTAATTCCGCTGGTCGATGCGGGAAATGCCCCACGTCGCTCCGGTCTGTGTGGCCTGGGCCTCGACGTAGGCATCTTCTTCGACGAGCTTTACCCTCGGGTCATTGCTTAGGCGGATCGCCTCGGCTTCGCTCATTTCTGCGGCGAAGCCTCGAACGGCATCGGTATATTCGTCTTTGACGTTTCCGTGGAACTCGGCTGCAAGTTCACGAACGCGTTCGCTGACGCTGCGGCCACGGGCACCCGCGGCGTCGTCATCGAGAACGACGATGTAACTGCCCGGAACGGGCCTTTCGGAACGTCGAAATTTATCTGTTTTTGCTGATTTGGTGGCGGGTGCAAGATACAACCCGAAGCTTGCCGCAGACAACGCGGCAAGAAGTAGCGCGAATCTTCTCATTAAAAATCACTCCTGTTTATTGCTTCCCCAGAGGACGGGAAATGACGCTTCTCTTGGAAAAAGGAGCAACGACGAGAAGGGAGTGTCGAGTCGGATAGATGAGGACGTGGCCTCTCAATAGAAATAAATCAGTAGTGGGTGATTATTTCCGAAAATTGTACAAACTTTTCGGGGAGAAGCGACAAAACAAGTATGGCAAATCCTAAAGCAGATTGGCAAAGTGAAAAATGTGTTTAATCTGTCAGATTAGTGAAAGTAATACAAAAATACCGTCGCTGCAGGTTCGAGCAGCGACGGCATGGCAGGTGTCGTAACGAACAGTTAGAGTGTATCAATTATTCATAGCGAAGGCATTCGATCGGGTCGAGTTTAGATGCCTTTCTCGCGGGAAGGACGCCGAAGACGAGGCCGATGGCGACCGACACGCCGAGCGAGAGCATGATCATCCACGGCTCGACGGTTGCCGGCATTGACGGGATGAGCAGCATGAGCACATTGCTGATGCCGAGTGATAGCAGCACGCCAATCGCGCCGCCGAAGAACGTAAGCGTCATCGCCTCAAAGAGGAACTGGAACACGATCGCCTTCTTTGTAGCCCCGATAGCTGTCTCTTATACACATCTGACGCTGCCGACGA
>JAUCQE010000248.1 GCA_030372865.1 Pyrinomonadaceae bacterium | reverse complement strand
TAACTTGTCGGAACTTAGAGATAGCACGGAACCGCCGAGTTTCAAACAGACGGCATTCCGGCTACACCCAAATCTTTATATTCTGCATCAATTATCTTAGAATCTGACTCACCGCAAGAGAACATCGAACCCGGCAAAGGCGGCCGTGGCCCGAGCGGCAGTTTTATCAAATGCATATCACAAAGGTCGAGCTTGAGGACATAAAATCTCACGCCGACGCGGCATTCGAATTTACGCCCGGCTCGACGGCTATCACCGGCGAGAACGGGGCGGGCAAGACCACGATCCTCGAGGCGATCGCGTGGACGATGTTCGATGTGCTCGACTATAAAAAGGACGATTTCGTCCGCCGCGGTGCGAAGAAAGGCGTTGCCCGCGTGACGTTCCAGAGCGGGCTCGACGAGCGGGAATACACGGTTTACCGCGACACGGGAACGGGCTATTACGTTTACGACCCGCAGCTGAAAATGCGGATCGCGGACAAAAAGGAAGAGGTGACGCGGTTCTTGTGGCAGCATCTCGGCGTCGAGGCCGGGACTGACCTCGAGACACTTTTCAAGCAGGCGATCGGCGTCCCGCAGGGGACATTTACGGCGATATTCCTGGCGACCGCGGCCGAGCGGAAAAAGACGTTCGACACGCTGCTGAAGGTCGAAGAATATCGCCGCGGTGCCGACGAACTGTTGAAAACACAGCGGTTTGTCGAAAACCAGATAAACGCCGTCAACGTGAAGATCGCACGATCGGAGGGCGAACTGAGCCGTTACGAGCAGACCGAGGCCGAGCGTGAAGAGGCGGCGGCCGAGGCGAAGAAGCACGAAGAAGATCTCGAACGCATTTCTGCAGAAGCCGACGTCAAGCGATCGGCCGTTGCCGAGCTTGACCGCAAGGAAGCGGCGATCGCGGCGGCAAAGGCGAAGGCCGATGAGGCGCGTGCCGAGGTCTTGAAGATCGAACTGAACCTGAAGCAGCAGTCGGCAGAGCTCGACCGTTCAAAGGAAGCCGCATCGAAGGTCGATACGGTCCGGGCGGACGCTGAGAAGCATGACGAGGTTTCTCGTCGGATAAAGGAACTCGAACGCGAACGCGGCGAACGGGACAAACTGCGTGCGGAACTCGCAAAGGTCGAGGCGGCAGAGCACGCGGTAAAGACGGAAGAGCGGCATCTTCGGTCGCAGCTTGAAGATATAGCGGCGGCACACGAGGCGATCGCTAAATTTAAGCCCGAGGCCGAACATCAGGCCGAGCTTGAAAAGACCGCCGAGGAACTGAGGCGGCAGATCGCGCATTTCAAGGCGACAGCACAGCGTTCGGCGTCGCTTGAATCTCAGCTTCAGACGATGCGGGCGAGCTACGCAAAGAACAAGGCCGAGCTTGCCGAAGCACGCGAAAAGGCCGAGCTTGCGGCCCGCGTTCGCGAGCTGGAAACCCGGGAATCGGAATTGGTCGAGGAGCTCGCACGCATCAAGGCGGGGCTCGAACGCGACGAGAAATTCCGCAGCGAGATCAAGAACGGCTTTTGTCCGATCCTTTCGGCGAAGTGCCTGAACCTGAAAGAAGGCGAGACGCTCGAGGGCTTTATATCCGTGCAGTTCGACGAATACCGGTCGCGGATCAGCGTGCTCGAGGTGCAGCACGTGACGGTCCGGAAAGAGCTTACGGTCTCGAGGGAGGCCGAGAAATTCGCCGCCCGCATCGCGACTCTAGAGGAGCGAAGCGGTGAGATCGAAGCTGAGGGTAAGCGTCTCAAGGCCGAGAAAGAAGAGATCGACAAGGCGATCGGCGACGCTGAGAAGGCGGAGGCAGATCTTCACGATGCGGAACAGCGGCTCGGTGCATTGAACGACCCGCGGTCGAAATTGAACGTCGCCGAAAACGCGGTCGCCCGCGAGGCGGTGATACGCGAAAAGCTGTCGGAGACGGAGAAGAACCTCGAACGGCTCGAAAGCGACCGGCGGATCACCGTCGAACAGTTGGAGACGTACAAGGACCTCGACGCGATGTGGGCAGAAGCGACGACGACACGCGACGGGACGGCGGAGGCTCATCGGACGTTCATCGCGTTCGAGGCCGCTGCCAAACTGTTGCCGGGACTTGAAGAGGCGGTCGCCGCTCTGCAGCGGACGTTCGTTGAGGCCGAAAAGGGCTTGACCGATGCGGAGAACGAATTGAATGCCGCCGCTGAAGGCTACGACCGTACGGCACATGTTGCAGAACGCGACGCGCTGGCAGCGGCCGAACGGGCGAAGGCGGAAACGGGCGTCCGGGCAGAGAATGCGCGAAAGCGGCTCGACGCATTGACCGCCGAGCTTGAACGGCTTGCGGAAACGCTGTCTCTTATACACATCTCCGAGCCCA
>JAUCQE010000247.1 GCA_030372865.1 Pyrinomonadaceae bacterium | reverse complement strand
AAGAGAAACAAACTATTTTTGCTTTTTTTTGGGGTAACCATTGGACATGGGAGCCTGGGGGTATTTTCTAAAGAGAACAATGGCCTCTGACCTTACGGTTGCCATTCATGCGTGCCTCGACGGCCGGAAGTTTGTCTCGGCCGGCTGTGAGTTTGGCGAAGCCTTCGGCCGTTCTACCTAACCCTTTCGAGAGTCCATCCGGTCCGGATCTTACACAGAAAAAAGTCCCGGGTGCCTGTTAAAGCAGTTCCCGGGACTTGTTTTGGCTCCGTTCAATCCTGATCGAGATATGCCTATCAAAGGTTCATTCGATGTCTGCCAATGACCACGTGACGTCCGGGTTGTACTCGATCATCGCTTCCGCGATCGCCTTGGTCCGCGGCCCGAGGTTCTTCTGATAGACCCTGCCCTCCTGATTGACGATGGAGGTCATAACACCCGAGTTTCCCCAGGTTGCCGGATAAGCGACGAGGCCAAAACCCGCGATCATGTTGCCGTTGATTATATAATTAAATCGTCCGCCGGGAGCACTCGGGCCCTGGCGATACAGCACCTTGAACATATAACCGTAAAACGGCTCCGCGGACCAGGTCGTTCCCGCTCTTCCGCGGTACCCGTCGAGAGCGGCTCCTGCGAACAACGATCCCAAGGGGCTTTCGTCATCATCCTCGGACAACATCTCCCAGAAAAGCCCGTCCCGGGTGCCTTTCGTACTTGAGATCTTAGTCGCGTATTCAGATACCTGATCCCCGTCCCAGTCATTACCGTTGAAATACTCGAACTGAGCAATGGCATAGACCTGGCAAAGGTTCATTGCGTTGAATTCATTCATCCCGATCCGGCGGTTCAGCACTTCCTCCACACCGGCATCGGTGTCGAAGCGCCATCGGTCCCCAACCTTGATGATCGGTGCCGCGAAGGGCCATTCCTCCTTCCCGATGAGTAAGAGCACCCGCTGCCCATTCGAGTTTTCGAACTTTACAGACTCCGCTATACGCTGCGAGAACTGCTCGAAGTCATTTGCATCGGCGACCGGGTCACCTGAAATGAAATTTGCGAGCCGTGGCCCAAATATCGTCGAAAGGGCCTTCTGGTCTTTCGCCTTGACGGCCTGACCCAGCGAACGTGCCGCGTCCGCTGGGGTATCAAATAGTTGTTGGGCCGTGACGGGAACAGTGTTCGTGCTAAGGAAAAGCAGTGCAGCACCCGCCATTAGGCCAATATAGCGAAACTTCTTTGCTAGCTTATTGTGATAACACATATTCAATTCTCCTCTGACGATCACCTCAGTTTCTTCTCCGCCCGCCGGCCGCGCGTGTCGGCCTGGACACGGCCGCCGGTGCAACACTCGCCCGGCTTGTCGAGCCGCGTTGGCTCTGTGATCTAACTTGTGCACTGCTGCCCGAGCCGCTGAATCCAGACGGCCGCTGCTTTGCCGTTGCTTGCGGCGCGGCCATCGTTGAGCTCGTTGGCTTTCCGCGATAAGCGTTATTGCTGACCACGTTCGAGTTTATATTCCGATTTAGGTTGGCATTGCTGACATTGTTTCGCGTGACATTTGCCGTGCCGACGTTATTCACGTTCACATTATTGACGTTGACCCGGTTGCGGCTGACGTTGTTGTAGTTGATATTCCGGCTAACGTTGGTATACACGTTGATGTTGTTAAAGTTGACGGACCTGTTCACGACTGCCGTGTTGTAGTGAACGGCGGTGTAACGCGGATTGACATAGTAGCTGTTGTGCCAGCGAACAACCGTTGCGGAATGGGATACCCAACCAACACCATGCCAGCCGTGGTAATAGACCGTATGCCCATACCAATCACAGTCGTTGTTGAGCCACGCACCGATCAGCAATCCGCTCGTAAATGCAATTGCTGTCGCTGCTATGACCTCTCCCGTCGACGGCCCCGAGGACGGAGCCTCAACGTAGACGACCTGCGGATTGTACTGAGGCACGTAGATGTACTGCGGCTGGGCGGGCACGATCTTGATCGCTTCTTTTTCGACAACGACCGTTTGCTGCGGTGTCGTCTTCAGGTACCCAAACTCTTTCGCCTTTTTCCTCAGCCGCTGGATCGAATTGAAAACGTCCGCGGGCTGTGTCACATAGGCCTGTCCGACGGCCGTCGTCCAGTCGAGCTTCTCATTCATCTTGTAAACGACGTCCGGGTAGTGGGCGATCGATTTTACGCTTATCGCCCAGTCCTGATCGTCGACACCAACGCTCTGGTTATTGTGCGAACGTAGATACCGTGCCGCCTTGTCGATCTGATCGACGAAAGTCGACGCGGGCAGCATCTGTGCCAACAGGGGGTCCGGATACAGTGCTATCGGAGCCATTAGGTTGTCGATCTGTTCGGCTGAAAGAAGTTCGGAGACCGACCTGTCCGAATGCGTCGAGCCTCTGATAGACAGGAACGGGTATATCGCCATCGTGATGGCGAGCATCGTAGTAATTGATCGTTTAAGCATTTCGTTCCTCCGAAAATTGCGGATATTGATTGCCGGATCCAATGGCTGCAAAAATATCTGGCCATTTATGCGAAGGATAACAATGGGCCTTAGACGTAGGAACTGTCAGTTTTTACAGGATTGCCGAATTTGGGTAATGTCGGAACGATCTCTCGATCTGCTGGCTAGAGAAGTATCTTGAGTGACCTGTCGAGTAGTTCCTCGAGCGAGAAAACTAACAGAAGCAATGGGATGAGCGGCGCCAGTGTCATCAGCGCCATATACAGCACGTCCGTCGGGCTAAAGGGAACGGTCCTGGTCTGGTCAACTATTGCGTAGCTGTTGCCCAGGTCGGCGAGCGACTGCAGATCACTTGTCCCAAGAAGTCGTTCCTGCCCGGGGGGCCGGCCCGCGATCCACTTTGAATCGAAATCCTCGACATATCTGCTGGCAAACGTGCCAAATTCACCGCCGCGCTCCCATTTCGCCTCGATCAGCCTCGGAGCGAACAACGCAAGCGGCGTCAAAACGGTTGCCAGGACAAGTATGACAACGCCTGCTGTTTCGACCTTATATGCGAGCGGGTTCGCCCCGAAATGGATCGCCTGCCCGGCGATAAAGCCTGAGAGGATCGCACCTTGCGCGATCATCCAGTAGCAAAACGCGTAGGCACATTTGTTTAGGAAGCCGAGCCCGGCAGCACGGTCCGAATGCGTCGGGATCAGGTTGAGATCGAGACACGAAACACGGAACAAGAAGATGAACCATATGAAGATCCGGAAATACCACCGGACGAAAAGGAACTGGAAGACCGGCAGTCCGACAAAAACAAGCCAATAGCCGGCGGCGGTAAGATTCCAATTTGTGCCGTCGGGCGCCGAGTACCACGTCTGGGAAGCCTGCGAAGCGAACATACTGCTGTAGAACGACGCGCCGGCCGCGTAAACCAGGACGATAAGAAGAGCTTCGAAGAGAACGGAATCCCGCATCCGTGCAGCCGAACGAATGGCCGATTGGAACTTGGGCATGTCGGCATCGCGGATGATTCCGCGGATGACGAAGTTCTTGATCCGCGGCGACAGAGTGCGCTCCAGCATCGTCTCGGCAGCGAGGAGAAGCGGCAGCGCGACCAGAAACCTGACTTGATTCTCTACATCTGCCAAAAAGGGGATATCGGCCCCTTTGCGCGCCCGTCCCTCAAGAACCGAGAGGATGAACATCGGAAGCCAGGTGATAGCCACAACGACGGCGACACGGCGAAACGTAAACTCGAGGTCGTTGCCACAAAGCCCGACCGCCCGGAACATTCGATACAGCAGCCCGCCCTTTACCAGGGAAAACTCCGGCATATCAAACGATGTTCCGGTGTCAGTCATGCGTGATCTCCAATGGCTCGATCTTTCGAGTTGGCCGCTTCGCGATAATGCGGCGCCACCCTATTACGTGTGCTCCGTTCATCTACAGCTTTGATCAACTCCATTATCTCGAATGGCGGCCGCCCGTGCCTTAGCAGTTCCGCCATCGTGGACATTGCGGGACGCGTGTGCCTGAAGAACAGCTCGTATCCGGGGCAGAGGTAGTTGTGTCCGGGTTCGCCGTCCTTTGAGAGCGAGAACCTGTCCTTCGGGCACCCTCCGTTGCAGAGAGTAAGAAACTCACATTGCCTGCATTGGCCGGTAAGTGTCGCGCGCTTGTCCATGCCGAACGCACGCTGCTGTTCGGAGGCGACCATTTCAAGCATGTGAGTCTTATGAATGTTGCCGAGCTTATATTTGGGTTCGACGAAGTGATCACACGAGTAAAGGTCGCCGTTTGGTTCAAGGACCGGTGCACCTCCGCAGGTTTCCGAATGTACGCACATAACATGACTGCTGAAATATGCCTCAAGCGTCACGTCGAGAAGCTGAACGAAAACCGAACCGACGTCATGCCGGACCCATTCGTCAAAGATGTCGCTCATGAACCTGCCATACTGCTTCGGACGCACCGACCGGTCGGTCACGAGCGTTCCGCTCTGAGTGTAAAGCAGACGCTTCCGCCCGGCTTGGCCGGCCCAACCGGCGTTCGCGATCTCGAGAGTCTCCTGCGTCGCACGCTCAACTATTGGAATGAACTGGATCCAGTCCGCATGCATTTCGTCACGGAAAAACCGATAGACCTCGCCGCCGTGCATTTCGTTGGCGGCGTTCACGGTGCAAAGGATGTTGCAGTCCACGCCGTGCTTTTGCAGCAAGGCCCAGCCATTCATCACTCGGTCAAAAGTGCCCTTTGCCCCTCGATCCACGCGGTACGCGTCGTGTATATCACGAGGGCCGTCGACACTGAGGCCGACAAGAAAGTTGTTTTCCTTAAAGAACGCGCACCACTCATCGTCGAGCAGAATGCCGTTGGTCTGGAACGTATTCAGGATGGACTGTCCAGGCTTTATGTACTTTTTGGCGATCTCGACCGCTTTCTTAAAGAACTCAAGCCGCATCAATGTTGGCTCACCGCCCTGCCACGCAACAGTCACTTCGGGTGTCGTATGAGATTCGATCAATTGCCGTATGTATTCCTCAAGTGTCTCGTGTGACATCCGCGACTTCTCATTCGGATACAGAGCTTCCTTTGAGAGGAAGAAACAGTACGTGCAATTGATGTTGCAGGTCGATCCTGTCGGCTTCGCCAGCAAATGAAAAGCGGGCGGAGCGTTCGCAATGACGGGTAAGGTCCGTTTGTTCTTGATAATCGGTCTTCTCTCTTTCATTGTTTGTGCTCCACCCATGATCTGGCCGGTATCGGCCAGGAGATCGGCGGTCGATACCGACCGCCGTTCAGTGATCGTCGGTTACTGCCGAGCCATCGCCATAGCCATGGCTTTCTCAGGCTCGACCAGATGATCGGCGTCTTCGGCAGCCTCCGCGATCGCGAGTTGAATGCCCTTGACCTCACCGTTGAATCGGTTATTGCCCGGAGGATAGTCCGGCGATACCGGGGCTCCAGAGTCTTCGCCAATATCACAGCCGTCATCCGCTGAGAACACGAATGCCAGTGTGCCACCGATATCCCCGGCACCCACCTTTTCACCATCGATGAAAAGTTCGACCTTGCCGCCTTTACCGAGGCCGCCTCCCGCATAGGCGAACTCCATGCGCACCTGATGTTCACCCGAAGGAATGACCCTGTCGGATTCCGCATAGAAGTGCTCGAAGCCGCCCCAGTTATAGCAATACTTCAGTTTGCCGTCCTTGGCGTAGAGGCTCCACCCGCCGATGTTCGCGCCTTGCGAAATGATGACGCCCTCCGCGCCGTTCTCCGGAACAACGATCTCGGCTGTGATCGAGTGTGACTTGTTCTTAAGGTTAAGAACGCAGTTCTCCGAAAGCCGGCCCATTCCTCCGAAGACTACCTGTGTATTGCCTCTGATCAGCACTGGTCGTCCGGCGGTATCTGGGTTCATCTTTTCGTACATGCGGTCGTCGATCGGGAGCACGTTGTATCGCGTCGCCTCGATGATGAAGAGACGCTGCATTTCAGCGAGTTTTTCCGGCATTTCCTTCGCGAGGTCATGAGACTGGCTCCAGTCCTCGTTGGTGTTGTAGAGTTCCCAGACGTCATCATCGAGTGCACACCTCGGATCGTCGGATTTCCACGGCGTGTAATGCTTTGTCACTGCCGTCCAGCCTTTGTGGTAGATCGCCCTGTTACCCATTACCTCGAAGTACTGGATGTCGTGACGCTCCGGCGCTTGCGGCTCGTTGAATGCATAGACCATGCTGGTGCCCTCAATGGGAGCCTGCTGCAGACCGTCGACACTTACCGGCTCGGGAATGCCCGCCGCTTCAAGGATCGTCGGGGCTACGTCGATACAGTGCGTAAACTGTGTTCGGATCTCGCCTTTGGCTTCAATACCTTTCGGCCAGCGGATAACTGTCCCGTTTCTCGTTCCTCCGAAGTGCGAAGCAACCTGTTTGGTCCATTGGTATGGCGTGTTCATCGCATGTGCCCAACCGACGGCGTAGTGGTTATACGATTCCGGCCCACCTAGTTTATCGAGGCGCTCCATCAAATACTCGGGAGTTTCAAGGGCCTGCAGTTGGTTGAAATAGCTCATCTCGTTGAAACAGCCATTGATCGATCCTTCTGCAGACGCACCGTTGTCGCCTATGATGTAGAACACGAGCGTGTTGTCTGCGATCCCGAGTTTGTCGACGGCGTCGAACAATCTGCCGACATGATGATCGGTGTATTCCAGATAGCCTGCATAAACCTCCATCTCGCGTCGGAGAACCGGTTTGAATGCCTCAGGCATTTCGTCCCAACTCGGAACCTCAGCTGGTCGGGGTGAAAGCACGCAATCCGGCGGAACCACACCAAGTTCTTTCTGTCGAGCCAACGTTCTTTCACGAAGCTTGTCCCAGCCATCGTCAAACTGACCTTTATACTTGTCGGCCCATTCCGCCGGAACATGGTGCGGTGCGTGCGTAGCACCCGGCGCGAAGTACACAAAGAACGGCTTGTCGGGAGCGAGCGCCTTTTGCTGTGCCATCCACTTGATCGCCTTGTTGGTCATGTCTTCAACAAGGTGATAGCCCTCTTCCGGAGTCTTGTCTGGCTCGACGGGTGTGGTACCGCAGTAAAGGGTCGGATACCACTGATTGGCTTCGCCGCCGACGAATCCATAGAAATACTCAAAGCCACCGCCGCCGGTCGGCCATTGATTGAACGGGCCTACGGGGCTCGACTCCCAAACAGGCACCTCGTGGCACTTGCCGAACTGCGCCGTGTTGTATCCGTTCAGCTTCAGTGTCTTGGCAAGCGGCGACATAGTATTGGGCAGTACTGACGAGTAACCAGGTGCACCGGTCGCGATCTCGGTGATGCCGGCCATGCCCGCCGAGTGGTGATTGCGTCCCGTCAACATCGCCTGCCGCGTTGCGGAACATATAGCGGTCGTGTGAAAACGATTGAACTTGAGCCCCCCTTCAGCTAACCGTTCGGCGTTCGGTGTTCTGCAGGGACCGCCAAACGCGGTCGACGATCCAAATCCGGCATCGTCGATCAGAACGATCAAAACGTTCGGTGCTCCCTCAGGCGGTCTGAGCTGCTCTATCGGGTTAGTTTTGTGATCAGGGTCCTTAGCGTCATACGCCACAAAGGACGGCCTTGTACTGTTCAGCATCGGAAGATGTGAACGGTGTTTGATATTTGTAGTCATGGCTTCTCTCCATTGGATCTTGTTCACGAGGTTGCGGGAAAATTCTCATGGTTTAACTTGCGCCGTCGAGGCGGCGCTGAAAGTCATTTTCTAAACTCGCCCTGCTGATGGTCGCCCCTGAGGCCTTCGCAGGAAGCGAGACGATTAACGACCCCGCGTAGGATCAAATACGGCACGATGGCCAAAATGAACGCGACGAGGATCACTTCGAACGGGTACACCCAGCGTTCGGCGATGAGTTGGTAGATAATGTCGAGCACGATTGCGGCAACGAGAACCTTACCGACCGACTTCCATCCGTCCTTAAGCATCTCGCGGCGGTGCTCCGGTTGAGTGAACATTGCCCAAAAATAGGCAGGGCGGCCGCCTTTGGCATCTTTCCAGCCCGCGATAATGGCAAAGATCGCAGCCATCAGCGGCTGCATATATAACCTCAAATGCATTGGCCCGGTGACCCGTGCACCCAGGTTTTCAATGATTCGGGCAATTACGTCTTCCATTTCAGAAACCTCCGAGTCCGAAGAAGATATTCAAAAGCGTGAACAAGCCGACGAGCAACACTCCAACAGCCCCTACGAGCGAGAGCGAGAATGGTGGTTTGGTCTCGGAGTACGACATTACTGTTCTGCGGGCTTGAGCGAACTGGAACATGGCGATAACAAGTACGCCGATACCGAGGCATATAAGGAACAGGCCAAGGTTTCGGGGTGCGTTTCCTCGCGTGCCGGCGTTGGTGCGGTCCTGCATCGCCTCAAGAAACTTAAATATCGTGAACCCAAAGCTGATCAGCGAGAGCGACGTGCGTATCCATGCCATCAGCGTCCGTTCAAGAGCCATCACCGTACGGCCGAAGCCCAGCTCCGTGCGTTGCCCGGCCAGTTCGTTTGAGGTAAAAACTCTGTCTGTCATTTCGCGCGGGCCTCCGTTTCCGTTTGCCGTCCGGCGTTCCAGGGCCATTCGCCTTCGATCTCGACGCTTAGCGACCAGCTCAGGAAAGTGCGGATCACGACCAGCAGCCCGAGGACGCTTGCGTTGGCCAAGGTCGGCTCGAGCACGACGGTCCTGATAATGTCTGCGGCGACCAGCAACTCGAGCGATAAGATCAACATCTGCCCGAGCCGCACTCTGTACTGCTCAAATGCATTCGGCACCTTCTGGATCAAATGAAGCAGGAACCTCGCTGTCCCGGCCGCGACCGCCAGAACGATGACGATCACCGTCGCCACTTCTATCGCGGTCGCACACCATTCGGTGAACAGCTTTATGGGTTCCATTCGTTGCCTCCTTCTGATCGTGCGGGATCGATCGATATGAACGCAGTATCAACGAATTTCGAACGCCGGGTAACTGTAAGAACTGACAGGTTTTTATAGCTAAACGAACAAAGGGCGACGGCTTTACATTCAAGCCGTCGCCCTCTCATGTGTATCTTCGCCAGTCGCTAAAAGGTCTTGCTGAACGAGACGACGAATGTGATTCCCCGCGTCCTCGACCGGGCGGCGTATTCCGGAAGTGCCCTGACAAAGAAATTGAATTTCTTCGCCGGCAAGATAACGCCGAACTCCGGGCCCACCGCATGGACCCTGTCTTTTTCCCCGATGTTTAGCGGGGTTACGTCCGAACCGCTGTCGTTCGTTAATTGAAACTGCGAATAGCCGACGACGCCGAACTGATAAAGCTGTTTGCCGCCGTTCCTCACGAACGTCCTGCCGACGCCGTACTCAAACGTCACGTTGTTCCCTACCCGTACATCGCTGTTCAGTTTCTTGTGGTGTACTTCCCAGACGCTCGAAGCGTTGATCTGCCATAGCCCGGTCTTTCCGGGATTGTATGTTCCGCCTAACGTAAACTGATGGCCCCAGTAGTCCGACGTCGTGCTGTCGACGCCTGTCGGGGCATTAAAGCCGTATGCCGCCCGCACTTTTCCTTTCTTCATCGCCCAGCCCAAGCTGATCGGTTCAATGTAGATATCCCCGATGCCGCCTCCGCCAATGTCAGCGCCGATGCGGGGGATCGTCACCGCGGAACTCACGATCGGTACCGCGACGGAAGCCGAGTACGTGGCTCCGAGGACCTTCTTCTTTGGGGTGTATGCAAACACATTCAGGTCGGCGACCAGATTCAGGTCGAAGTCTATTGGAGCTTCGTCTCCGTCCCTGTTCCTGAATGAATTCGTGGGATAAACAAATAGGAAGTTTGCGTAGGTGAAACCGGGTGCCGGCTGCTCCGCGGTGTTCAATCCGCGAAACCCGGGCAAGTACTGGCCCCTTTCCTGGCCCGCGACGGTCGCCGCAAATATCGCCGCGACCGCAACCAAAAACAATATCGTTGAATATTTTTTCATTGCTTAACCTCCCCAAACGGATCTAAGGGCTGTTCGGGGGTCTCCCTTGGAGTATTCTCTCGATGATCACAAGCACGGGTAACTGTAATAACTTACAGGTCAGAGCATTTTTGTTAAGACCGAGCAAAAACCCGTATCCACGGCCCCTGCCGGCTACTTC
>JAUCQE010000246.1 GCA_030372865.1 Pyrinomonadaceae bacterium | reverse complement strand
TTCGGAACTCGTCGGCAGCGTCAGATGTGTATAAGAGACAGAATTTAACTGCTGTTAAAGCGCTCGCCGTTACTGCTCAATATTCCGCAATCCATTCTCCGCTTATCGTTCTTTGCGTCTTCCTTTGCGTCTTTGCGGCTTTGCGGGAAATTTTCTTTCCTAACTTACTCTCCCTGCCCCGCAATAGATATTGAATCGCCGGTCGCGGACGAAGCCGATGAGGGTCATGTTGTATTCGCGGGCGAGTTCGACGGCGAGGCTTGAGGGTGCGCCGACGGCGGCGATGATCGGGATGCCGGCGACGAGGGCTTTTTGGACGAGTTCGAAGCTGGCCCGGCCGCTGACGAGCAGAATGCGATCGGCGAGCGGCGTTTCGCCGTCGAGGAATTTCCGGCCGATGACCTTATCGAGGGCGTTGTGGCGGCCGACGTCCTCGCGCACCAGTTCCAGGTTCCCTTCTCGATCGAACAGTGCCGAGGCGTGAAGCCCGCCGGTTCGTTCGAAGACCGATTGTGACTCACGGAGGCGTGCGGGCAGGCTGTGGATCACGTCGCTGGAAACGCGGAATCCGTCGTCGGGCAGACGTGCGGCCTCGGTGCGAAGTGCGTCGATCGAAGATTTACCGCAGACGCCGCAGCTAGAGGTGGTGTAGAAATGGCGTTCGAGCTTTTTTAGATCGACAGCGGAATCGGCGGCGAGGTCGACGCGGATGGTGTTCGAGTTGAGCGCGGCAGCACGGTCGAGCGTACCTTTCTGCCGGCCGAGCTTTAACCCGCAATGGCGGATCTGCCGGATCTGGCCGGGATGTTTGAGAATACCCTCAGTAAACAGGAAGCCCGCCGCAAGCTCGCCATCATCGCCCGGCGTTCGCATCGTGATCGATATCGCGCGGTGCGTTGCCTTCCCGCCCTGCTCAAACCCGAGGCGGATCTCGAGCGGCTCCTCAACGG
>JAUCQE010000245.1 GCA_030372865.1 Pyrinomonadaceae bacterium | reverse complement strand
GGCAAGGTGCTCGACGTGGACGAACTCGTCAAAGACATCGAGCTCCAGGGCAAGCCCGCTTTCTCTTACCCCGACGCCGATGCCATCGTCAGCCACCTGACACCGGAACTAAATGAAGGCGACGTCGTCGCGATAATGTCCAACGGCGGCTTCGGCGGAATCCACGATAAGATCCTTGATATACTAGGGTCTTAATCGTCGACCGTCTTATCGATTTTAGAATAGTTCAGCGTGCGACGCCTTTATAAGAGGCACGCACGCTGATTGTTTTGAAGGCCGTCTATTCGACGTTTACGTTGACGGTCGCCTCGCCGTGCCTGCCGACCGGGTTGTACTGGATGACGTTCAGCCCGGCGTAAAGGTACTGCGAAATGTCCACTTCAAGAACCGGCTGCGACAGCTGCTCGGCACTCAGGCTGATGTCGTAGTCGTTGACGTGGACGACCAGCTTCTTCATCCCTGACGCTCCTCTTACCACAAGAGTTCCCGCCGCGTTCGGCGCGTAAAACTCCTGCCGAAGCGTCGGCGGGCCCGAGCCCGGATTCCGCCCGATGTCGATCGGGTATGAACCTATATCGACGCCCGTGTAGTATGCCTTGAGGATCTGCAGGAAGTTCTGCCCGGCGCGTGCACGGCCGTGTGCTCCGTACTGGCTCATGCCGACGTTGTGGCCCCAGCCGCCGCCCCAAACCGTAACGCCCGTGAAGTTGTTAGAGCCATCGCGGGTCACGTCAATGACGCTCGGGTTGTTCAGCGTGAAGTTCGCGGCGATGTTGCTCGTACCACAGAGACGCGGTGTCGCGAGCACCGGACGGAAAAACGCTCTCAGCGCGTCCCAGCCTGTGATCGTGTGGGTCATGCCGGTCGAGGTCGTGATGACGACACGCGATGCGCGGCCCGAAACCATCCGTTGCGTGATCTGAACGTCAACGGGGTTGCCCGTCACCGAAGCGGGCAGCTTCGTACGGATCTGTGCTGCGGTCAACGTAAAGCGCCAACGCGAGAACGTGTTCCCGACGGTGCCGGTCGGCGTCGTCGCGGTGCGTGCACAGTCGTCGAATGAATCAGGAGCCGTTGTCCTTGCCCAAAACGCCCTCACGCCGGCGTCGCTCGAAAAGTCCGGAGCGGTTCCGTCGCCGTCATAGATGCCGCGAAGGTACGGACGCGGCCCGCCCGTGAAAATGTTCTCGGTGTTTTCAGTGTGGCCTCCCATCGACGACGAATAAAGAGCATTGATAATGTCGCCTTCGTACGAGGCGACAAGTCCGATGGTCTCCTCGCTGGCCTGCACGGCACGCGGGTGCTCCGAGATCACGCCGCGATAGACCTGCGACGTCGTTGAATCGACGATGTCGTACGGGAAATTCGCCCGGAACCTGCCGATATTCGCGATCGCATAACCGCGGGCGGCGACCGCCTGTGCTTTCAGAGCCTCGAGATGAAACGACGCGATCGATTCGTTCGCGACCACACCGGGAACGTAATCTTCGATCTCCACAACGTTCACGACGTTCAGCGTGTTCGCCGGCGTGCCGCTGCCGTGTGCGAGCTCGATCGCACCTCGGTAACGCGGAACGAACGTGCCGCTGTATATGCGGCGAATATTCTCGACGCGGAACTGGTTCGTTTCATCCGTCGGTTCAAAGAAAAGCGGGCCGGCAAATGTTCCTGCTTCCACGCCGCCGATCGTTACGTGATATCCGTCGCTATCGCGAGTAACGCGGACGATCGTGCCCGGAACATCAAGGTTGATCACCGTACCGCTCGCGCGGTCTTTCAAATAGACCAGACCGACAGTGTGGCTGATCTCTGCAAATGAGAAATGTCGGCTGCTGATCTCGGTCACGACGCCGCCGGTCGAATTAAAAGTGGTGGTCGACAGCCCGACGCGGATGATCTTATATGCCTGCGTCGGGTTTCCGATGATCACGGGGCCGAATTCCGGCCTTGCTCCGGAAGCATGCGATTCGCCGAGCATCATCCTTTGCTCTATCCATTCCTGCTCGAGCTGCTGGTCGCTGCCCTTCGGTTCTTTCGTCTCAGGGTCCTGTGAGAACACGGGCACCGCCGCCAAGGCGCACAACAGTACCGCGTGGGTAAAGATCGATTTAAAGGTCACTAAACTGTCCTCCGGTCAATATGGGATCTCTTGGGGTGCGGGAAATGTAACACGCCTCTAAATTAATAGCAAGGGATTGTCGAAAATATAGAGTCGATAAATTACGCTGATGGCTATAACTCGTGCGATCCACCTGTAAATAAAGAAGCCCAACGACATAACGCCGTCGGGCTTCTTCGCCGCCATTTAGCGATCGGTCAGATCTCGACCTGCTCGCCCATTTCTACCACGCGGTTCGGCGGTATCCTGAAATAGGCGGTGGCACTTGTCGCATTTCTTGCTATTAGGGCGAAGAGCCTTTCGCGCCAGCGTGACATTCCCGAGTGCTTCGCCGAGGCGATTATCGTCTCTCGCCCGAGGAAATAGGTCACCTCATTCGGCCCAAGCTTAAACCCTGGATATGCGTACTTTTCGATCGCTTCCGGAATATTCGGTTCCTCCATATACCCGTAATACACACGCAGCCGGCTGAATCCGTTCGTCAGCTGTTCAAATTCGACCCTTTCTTCCGGCGCAACGAACGGCTGCTGCTTCGTCTTTACCGTCAAGAACAAAACGCGTTCGTGAAGAACCTTATTATGTTCGAGGTTGTGTAAAAGTGCCTGCGGCGTCCGGGTCGCGTTGCCGTTCATGAAAACCGCCGTTCCGGGAACACGTATCGGCGGGTGCCGTTCGATCTCGTCGAGAAACTCTTCGAGGTCCTGCGTTTCGTCCTGAAGGCGGCGAGAAAGAATGCTTCGGCCTTTTTTCCAGGTCATCATTACCAGAAAGACGGCCGCGGCAAGCAGAAGCGGGAACCATCCGCCGTCGAGTACCTTAATGATGTTCGCGCCGAAGAATGCGAGGTCGATGGCCAGGAATATCAAGGCAAGCGCAAAGGCCGGCAGCAGGCCCCAATTCCAGATTCGCCGGGCTACGAAATAGAACAGGATGGTCGTTATCGCCATCGTCGATGTCACGGCGATGCCGTACGCCGCCGCGAGATTGCTCGAGGTGCGGAAGCCGAGGACAACGGCGATGCAGCCTGCCATTAGTGCCCAGTTGATCGCGGGAATATATATCTGCCCGAACTCGCGCGTGGACGTGTGATTGATCCGTATCCGCGGCGAAAGCCCAAGCTGCACCGCCTGCATCGTCAGCGAGAACGCACCCGAGATGACCGCCTGTGACGCGATGACCGCCGCACACGTCGCGAGAATGATCATCGGGTAAAGCATCCATTCTGGGGCGAGCATGTAGAACGGGTTCGTGGCCGCCGCCGGATTCTCGAGCAGCAATGCACCCTGCCCGAAGTAGTTGAGCAGCAGCGAAGGGAGCACGATCGTGAACCATGCTAGCCGGATCGGCCGAACGCCGAAGTGGCCCATATCCGCATAAAGGGCCTCGCCGCCCGTCACAACGAGAAATACTGAACCTAGCACCAGGAAGCCGTGCCAGCCGTTCGCTACAAAGAAGTTGACTGCGTAGAACGGATTTACCGCGACAAGTATGTGGGAATAGTGAACTATCTGAAGCAGCCCGAGTATTCCCAGCGTCAGAAACCACAGCAGCGTTACGGGGCCGAACACCTTGCCGATCCCGGCCGTGCCGCGGCTCTGGAACAAAAAGAGCGCGATCAAGATCCCGATGGTTACGGGCACTACGAACGGCGTCAGTGCAGGTGTAGCGACCGAAAGGCCCTCGACCGCACCGAGCACGGAAATGGCAGGCGTCAGCACGCCGTCGCCGTAAAGCAACGCCGCACCAAAAACGCCAAATGCGATGAGCCCTCGTTTCTCGGTCCGCCCCGAGGGCTTGATCGGTGTCGCAAGAGCGGCCAATGAAAGTATTCCGCCCTCGCCTTGATTATCGGCTCGCAGCACGAACGCCAGATATTTTATCGAGATGACGATTATCAGCGACCAAAAGATCAGCGACAGAACGCCGATTATGTTCTCCGGTGTCGCCTCGATGCTGTGAGGTCCGTGAAAACACTCACGAAGTGCGTATAGCGGCGACGTCCCGATGTCGCCGTAAACAACGCCGAGAGCGGCCAATGATAGCACGGCCAGATAGCGTCCCTGCGGTTCTTCGCGGGGCGGCTGTGGAGTGCTGGTGGTGTGGATATCCATGTCTATCGTTTGTTCCCCGGCGGCGGGCTTATGTCTGTGTCCTCTTCGAATCGCCGCTGCTCGGCCCGGTCCGCGACGTCCATCGAATGGGCCGCCAAACCAAACGAACCGGCCGCTGCGACCGCAAGCATCCATGCCCCGGTGAAGTGCTGCTGCGGTTCAAGAGACGCCGCGAGCCAAAGCACGGCCGCGGATATCGCAAACACGGCTCCTATTGCGAAGCAGGCAGCGCCTGCGATCGCCGAAAAGGTCGGTGAATGCGTTGCTCCGTTATGTTGTGTATTTGGTACAGCCATTGCCGCCTGTCCTTGCCGGCGTTTGTGCCGGCCATAGTTCAAGCGTAGGAAATATGGCCTTAGAGCGGTGAAAGAAGTCCGTTAAAAAGTTATAAAGAACCGGAAGTGACGAGACGGTAGCCGATCCACGGCTCAGTTATCAGGTACTTCGGATTTGCCGGTTCCGGCTCGATCTTTTTCCGAAGCGAAGCGACCAGGACCCGCAGCGCGTCGGATTGGTCGGCGTAATAGCCGCCCCATACTTTCTTGAGGATGAAGTCGTGGGTCAGAATGCGGTTCGGGTGTGCCAAAAGACAGGCGAGCAGCTCAAATTCCTTCGGCGTTAAACGGAGCGGGCTATCCGCCAGCCAAACTTCATGGGCTGCAATGTCGATGCGGAAATCACCCGATTCGATCGTTTCAGCCGATCGTTCCGGCGTCCGTCTGAGAACTGAACGGATGCGGGCGAGCAGTTCCGCCGCCCCAAAAGGCTTTGTGATGTAATCGTCCGCGCCCGAATCGAGTGCATCGACGATATCTTTCTCTGAGTCCCTGACCGAAAGCACGACGATGGGCACTTCCGTAAATGTCCGCAGTTGCCGGCAGAGCTCGAGACCGTCGACGTTCGGCATTTGAAGATCCGTGAGCACCAGGTCAGGAGCCGCTTCAGCAAATATCTCGAGCGCCACGGCTCCGTCATCCGCCGTGCGGACCGAATAGCCCTGTGCGGCGAGGATCTGCCGCAGCACACGGACGATCTGCATATCGTCGTCAACGACCAGGATCTTCTGTTTTTCCATTCTTTGCTGCTGGCAGTTCAAAGACGAACCGCGAGCCCTTTTTTCCGGATTCCACCCAGATCTTTCCGCCCTGGCCTTCGATGATCCCGCGGGCGATCGCGAGGCCCATCCCAAGTCCCGATTTTGAATCCTCTGCGCGATAAAATCGCTGAAAGATGGCCTCTCGCTGGTCCTCGGCAATTCCGGTTCCTTCGTCCTCGACGGCGAACCGCACCATCTCGCCGTTTCCTTCCGCAGAGATGAGTATCGTCGAGCCCGGCGGCGAATATTTTGCCGCATTCTGCACCAGATTGAACACGGCCTCGACCGTCGCCCGTGGGTCGACGAACATCTTCGGAAGGTCGGGCGAGATGTTCGATCTAAGCACATGACTCGAACGGAGCTTCTTCGCCATTCGCGCCACCGAAACGACGACCTCTTCCGGAACCGTCGATATCGGCCTGAAGGTCTGCTGGCCCGATTCGATCTGTGCGAGCTGGACCATTGCCTGCACGAACGTATTCAGCCGTTCGGTTTCCTGATGGATCACTTCCAAAAGCTCGCCGCGCGCCGAACGGTCAAGCAGGCGTTGGCCGGGCTCGCGGATGTTGTCCTCAATGAGCATCGTCGCCGATGCCATTATGGATGTCAGCGGCGTCTGCAGGTCATGCGTCACGGCATCAAGCAGCGCGGATTTGAGCTTTTCACTTCGCCTTAACGCCTCGGCATCGCTGGCCGTTTCGAACGCCGCCTCTAGCTCGCTGTAGAGCCTCTCCGCTTCTGCCTTTCTTTCGTTCGCCCGTGCCGAAAGCTGGCCGACTGTCAGTGCGACCGAAAGAAAAACGAACAACGTGATCCAGTTCTCGGGGTCGGAAATGACAAGGGTGTGATACGGCGGCAGGAAGAAAAAATTGAGCGAGAACGCTGCGAGCAGCGAAGACAGGAACGCGACGCGGCTTTCGAACGCAACCGCAATGATCACTATCAGGAGTAAGTAGCCGAGAGCCGCAATTCCGGGGCTGATAACGTCACGTATCAGGGAGAGGGCGAACGTCGAGAACGCGATTATCGCGATCGCTGTGAGATACGCTGTTAACTTGCTCTGCGGAGTTCGACGGTTCAGCATTGGGCTACGTCACGCCGGCGGCGTCAGCCCCGATTGTAACGCGCAGTGCTGCCCTGCGTCATTCCCGGCGGGCAAAGCGGTCGTCGGAAACGAGGTCGCGGAGCTCGCGGATGCGGCGTTTTACGGCGGTGCGGTACATATCGACCTCGGCAGGCGAGTAGTTCGCTGCGCGGAATGCGTCCGCGATCTGGCTGTCGCTAAGCCTGGAAAGCTTATCGAGCAGCCATCGTGCGTCCCCGACCGTCACATCGCGATAGATACCGCGGTTCTTCCCCTTGATGCCCCAGCGAATGCGGCCGTCGTCGTCAAAGCCCTTTATGAAGCTGGCCTTGCTGTATGGCTTCGGGTTGCCGGTCTTGCGGCCGAGGCGGTAGATGATCGGCAGGTTGTTGTTGCCGTATTTTCCGAACGTGCGGCCGAGGTCGCTGATAACGTAATGGAGTTCCTTGCCGCGCGGCGTCTGCACCTCGAGTATCTCGTTCTGTTTATCGAGGACGTCCCAATTGGTCATAAAGATCTGCATGATCTTCAGGCCCTGCAGTTCCTGGGTGCCGCTGAAACGGTTCTGCTTCCACTTCCATTCGCCCTTGCGGTCGACGTTGTCGGGCCGCAACTCGAGCCGGACGTTACGGAAAGTGCCCTTGCCTGGAATTCTCAGCGTCGGGACAAGGTAATTGATCTCCGTCTTGTAGCCAAGGCCGTGAAGCAGCCGCACGGCAGCCGTTTCGGGCCGTGCCTCGATTCCGAGTTTTGCGATCCAGATACGGCCCGCCGCATCGCGGATGCGGTATTTCTTATTCGCTCCGCCGGATTCTTTCTTGATAAAGGTCACGCGGCTCAGATCCGGTTCAAGCTCGCGTCCGCCGGGCCCGTAAAACAGGTCTCGCGAGTCGATATCCACCGGTTCCCACATCACTGGGCGTCCCGTCAGTTCGGCGGCGGCTTTCTTCGCTTTCCCCTTTTTCCTCTTCTGCGCATCTGCGGTACCTGTGAGCACCAGCAATGCGATCAACAGCGTGAGCGTATACAGATGAACAAATCGAAAATGCCTTATTGTCATTTGACCCCTTCTCCCTTTCACGGTCATTAAATACGCGGAATGCCGCCCGTTGCCACAGTAAACCCGGCTGCGGTTCGTTTCTGTCTTGCGGCTGACAGACCGTTGTTTTGCCCGGCCGACCGTTGGCGGACCCGCCGCTCGCTTAACTTTGGCTGAAATAACGGGTTGCGGGCGACAAAAAGATTCTTGCCTTAGCTGTTCAAAATGTGCATACTTCCACTTGATTTGCTCTCGCGCGTATCTCGACAGATGCACCCGTCCGGTAATTTTGAGCGACGCTTTTTCGGTTCGGTTCTTGAGAGTTTGTTAAGTGGCAAGTGAAGCGAAGTGTTAATCGGTTAGGGTGCGTCGCTGCGAGGCGGAAATTGATCCCCAACATTCCTTTAACGCCTGTCTTTCGCTTCTCTGACAAAAGAAGAATAGGAAAATGAGTAATAAACTTTACGTCGGAAACCTGTCCTTTCGCGTGACCAGCGAGGACCTGCATGAACATTTCGCGACGGCCGGCACGGTGAATTCGGCAAACGTCGTCATCGACCGCGAGACCGGCCGCTCACGCGGCTTCGGCTTCGTCGAAATGGCGTCCGAAGATGAAGCGAACAATGCCATCGCACAGTTCAACGGCGCCGAATACGACGGCCGCAATATGGTCGTTAACGAAGCCCGTCCGAGAGACGACCGCGGTGGCGGCGGAGGCGGCAATCGCCGCGGCGGTGGCGGCGGTTACGGCGGCGGCGGCGGCCGCTGGTAGGCGGTACGCTGAAAAAGTAAAAAAAGCGGCAAGCCCCGAAAAGGCTTGCCGCTTTTTGCGTAGGTTCATCTAGTTTTATTTCACGACCATCGGCTTCGCCTGTTCCGTCGCGACAGTCGAGGCATCAAGATTCACGAGCATCATCACGATCTCATCGATCAGCGCAACACGCGTCCGGCCGTCGGCCACGCCGTTTACCAGCACCGAGAAAGCCAGTTCCTCACCGGCAGCCGTCGTCAGGTAGCCCGAAAGTGCCGAGACCTGGTTGATCGTGCCCGTCTTTCCTCGTACGTTCGCCTGCCCGCGTGTTCCCTTGAATCGGTTTCGCAGCGTTCCGTCCACGCCGCCGATCGTCAGGCTGTCACGCCACGCACGCGAGTATTTGCTCTCCTTCGCCATGTAGGTGTAAAGCCGAACGACGGACGCCGGAGTGACCAAATTATGTCGCGAGAGCCCGCTGCCGTCGGCCTGAAGCACGGCGTCCTCAGGAATCCCGATGCCCGTCAAAAAATCTTTGACGACCTTTCGCCCAAGTTCGCTGCTGTCCGCGTTCAGCGAACGGGTGTCATCCGGAAGAGCTGATTTGCGGCCGACCTCTTCGCCTAGCGTCCAGAGAAGAGTTTCCGTGTACATGTTCTGGCTCGGCTTCATCGTGTTCGCCGCGATCAACGCCATCGGCGGCGATTCGACCCGTGCGATCTCAACGGTCGAATCCGTCGGGAGAAAACTTTTGTCGTGAATGCCGTATGCCCGGCCGGTCACCTGGATATTCTTCTGAAACAGCCGGTCGCGCAGCAGCACCGCGAACATCTCCGCCGGCCTTGAGACCGAAACAAAACCGCTGTATGCGTCGGTGCCGGCAGGCAGTTCGCCCGTCACCTCGATCACGTTCTGATCGAGCGGCTTGTGTATTCTCAACGTTCGCGGGGTGCCGGCAGCGGTTGTCAGGCATTTGTTGATCACACGCATCACCAGGGCCTGCGGGTTCATCCTTACGCTGCACGGCGCACCGACCGGCCCGTGCGCCACGGAAAGGCCGACCACATTATCGTTGACCGGAAGCGCCGAGACCTCGGCACCGTAATAGAACTGAAGGTCGTCCCATTCCCAGCCCGTCGGCAGCGGGCTGCCCTTAAAGTAAGAGGCGTCGCCGATGATGTCGCCGTCGATCTTCTTCACGCCCGCAGCTGCGATCGCGTCGACAAGCTTATCGATACCCTTATAGCGGTCATCGCCGTTGAACGTATAAGAGATCGAGACGTCGCCGCGTCCGGCAATACGAAGCGGCCCTTTCAACGTGCCGTCGGCATCCGGCTTTGCCGAGGCGAACGCCGCCGTGACATAGCGGTAATCCGGCGAGAGCTTTTCGATTGCCGTCGCGACCGTAAAGTTCTTCATATTCGAAGCAGGCATGAAATATTTTTCAGCGTTCTCTTCGAAAACGACCTTGCCGGTGGAAAGCGAGACAGCCTTGATGCCGATGCTCCCGCGGCGAACTTCCGGTGAAGCCAGCTTTGCCCGGATGCGGCTTTCAAGTGCGGCGAACGCGTTCGGCGACTCGACCGCAGCCGTTGACGAAGGCGTCGTTACGGTCTGTGCCGATACGGGCACGAAGCCTAAAAGCAGTGACGCGGCGATCAGCGCCGCCGATATCTTTCTTTTCGAATTACGAGCGATCAACATAGGGGAAGTTTACTCCAATTTTCCGGGCTGCCCGAACCGAGTTCCGCCGGGTGCACCTTTTTCCTTATTTTTATTGAGGTTAGCCATTTTCGGTGATACAATCCTTGCGTCAAATCACCGCATTCCTGCAGGCTGCTCACTACGGCCGCAAGATTAGGACATATCTTCGGGCTAGAGGTTTATTCGTTCTAAATGTATCGATTCAAGATCCTTGTCGTACTCGCATTCTTCGGTTTTGGTCTTTTTTTCCTCGGCTCGGATACATTTACCGGGCCCGCATCCGGCCGTTCCGTTACCGGGACGCTCGCCGCACCGACCGGCGTTTCCGCATCAGATAACGATTACGCGAACAAGGTCGGCATCCATTGGGATACGGTTCGCGGTGCAACGGTTTACCGCATCTTTCGAAGTACGTCGAATGACCCCGTGACAGCGGTCGACGTCGGTACTTCCGCGACCAACTTCTACTTTGATGCGACCGCCGTCGCCGGACAGCAATATTTCTATTGGGTCCGGGCAGAGAACAGCGGCACCGTCAGCACGATGAGCTCGTCCGACGCAGGCACGCGGTTCATTGCAGGCCAGCGGCCCTTCGGTTTCGATCCGCTCGAACCGCCGCCGGCACCGGCAGGAAACCCGATCACCGCCGCCAAGGCATCGCTCGGCAAAGCACTTTTCTGGGACGAGCAGATGTCATCGACCAAGACCGTGTCCTGCGGCACCTGCCACCGGCCCGCGAAGGGCGGTTCCGACCCGCGTACCGTTTTTGGCAGCGACAATGCCCGCAACCTCGGGCCGAACGGCGTTCCGGACGTCCCCGGTGCCCCGCTCGCGACGCTCGACGACATATTCGGATCGCCCGGCGTGCCCAAGAACAACGCCGACGGCACCTATACGGAGTCGCCGATGTTCCAATACCGCCTGCAGGTCACGGGTCGGAAATCGCCGACATATCTGAACGCCGGCTACGCAACGGGCGGGCTTTTCTGGGACGGCCGTGCCTCGGACACCTTCCGCGACCCGATCACGAACGACATCATCATTGCCGACGGAGCCTCGCTTGAAAGCCAGGTCCTCGGCCCGCCGCTCTCGGATGTCGAGATGTCGCACGGCGGACGCAATTGGACCCAGGTCGCGGCCCGCATCGCGGCTTCGAAACCGCTCGCTCTGGCCT
>JAUCQE010000244.1 GCA_030372865.1 Pyrinomonadaceae bacterium | reverse complement strand
CTCAAGCGTCGTTCCCGATGGCATGTCGACGATGATCTGAAACTCGTCCTTATTGTCGAACGGCAGCATCTTAACGGTCACTTTCTTCATCCCGACAAGGGCGAATGAACCGAGAAGCAACACGCCGACTACCAAGAAGAACCCGAATCGAACGGCGCTCGATCGTAGCAGGGGCGTCATAACTCGGCGGTAGAGCCGAGTCATAGCATCTTCCTTAGTCTCATCGTGACTGTGTTTACTCGGTTTGCCCTTCTTGATGATTCGCACGGCCGTCCAAGGCGTGACGATGAACGCGATGATTAGCGAGAAGATCATCGCTGCCGAAGCGCCAACGGGGATGGGACGCATATACGGTCCCATCAATCCGCCGACGAAAGCCATCGGAAGGATAGCCGCAATGACCGTGAACGTCGCGAGTATGGTTGGGTTTCCGACTTCATCGACGGCGAGGATTGCTGTCGATAACGACGATTCGCGTTCATTCTCGGGCATCCGATAGTGCCGCACGATGTTCTCGACGACGACGATTGCGTCGTCCACGAGAATTCCGATCGAGAAGATGAGGGCGAACAGGGTGATACGGTTCAGCGTGTAGCCGTAAAGATAGAAGACGAGAAGCGTCAAAGCGAGCGTTACAGGAATCGCTACAAGAACAACCATCGACTCACGCCGACCAAGTGCAAGAGCAATTAAGATCGTCACGGAGATGACGGCAAGCATCATATGATAAAGCAACTCGCCTGCTTTTTCGCTGGCGGTCTCACCGTAGTTACGCGTGACACTGACTTGAACCGACGATGGGATGAGCGTCCCTTTAAGCGAATCGACCTTCTTGAGAACGGAATGCGCGACATCGATCGCATTAGTTCCCTGCCTTTTAGCTATCGAAATCGTGACAGCGGATTCCAGGCTTCGTGACGCTTGATGCTTTTCTGCCGCGCCGTAACCAAAGAGCACGTAGTTGGTCGGCTCCTCAGGGCCGTCTTGAAGTTTCGCGACGTCCTTCAGATAGATCGGACGGTTGTTACGTGTGCCGACGATGACGTTTTCGACGTCTCGACTGGTTGAGAAGAATCCGCCGGTTTTAACGACGATTTCCTGGTTCTGCGAGTTGAACTTGCCGGCATCGGACGACGTGTTCGCTCCGGAAAGAGCTTG
>JAUCQE010000243.1 GCA_030372865.1 Pyrinomonadaceae bacterium | reverse complement strand
CCGTCGAGCAATTCGGGTTCGCGATGATGTTGCGCGCCTTGTAGCCGTCTATCGCTTCCGGGTTCACCTCGGGAACGATCAAAGGCACATCGGGATCCATGCGATAGAGCGAGCTGTTATCGATCACGGTGCAGCCGGCTGCGGCAAAGCGGGGCGCGTGAATCTTGGTTGCATCCGAACCGATTGCGAACAGCGCAATATCCCAACCAGTCGGATCGAAATGCTCGATATTCTGGATTTTTAGGGTCTTGCCGCTCTCACCATATTCAATCGTTTCGCCTGCCGACCGCGAAGACGCAACCGCAGCAATTTCGTCTGCCGGAAATTCCCGTTCCGCAAGGATGTTCAGCATTTCGCGCCCGACATTGCCCGTGGCGCCCGCAACTACAACTCGATAACCCATCTTAATTTCCTCATTTTCTAACTTGATATCGGTAAAAAGAAAAAGGCCGGGGTCCCTTTAGCGGATCCCGGCCCTTTCGGTATCTTGGTTATGTGCAACCAGACGGGATCGGCCTCAGCCTTCCTGTTTGGTGGTAATGGTGTTGACGCGACGTTCGGCAATACGTGCCTTCTTGCCGGTGCGGCCGCGCAGATAGTAAAGCTTCGCACGGCGCACCGCACCACGACGGACAACTTCAATGCTTTCGACATTGGGCGAGTAAAGCGGGAATACGCGCTCTACGCCTTCGCCGAACGAGATTTTGCGAACAGTGAAGTTCGATCCCATGCCCTTGTTCGAACGCGCGATGCACACGCCTTCATAGTTCTGGATACGGGTACGATCGCCTTCGATCACCTTAACGCCAACGCGCAGGGTATCACCGGCCCGGAATTCCGGGATTTGTTTCTTGGCCGCAAGTTCGGCAATCGCCTCTTGCTCAAGTGTCTGGATCAGGTTCATGGCCTGTCTTCTTCCTTCTTCATACTGCACACCAGAGGCAGGTCAGTCCCGAGCGTTCTTGTAACGCTCCCAAAGGTCTGGCCTGCGTAGCCGTGTATCGTTCTCGGCC
>JAUCQE010000242.1 GCA_030372865.1 Pyrinomonadaceae bacterium | reverse complement strand
TCCCTGCACCGTGTGCAGGTTTCCGAGCGCGTCGTAGATCGCGATGTCGCGTGTGATCCGCCTTCCGTCAGGAAGCTCTTCACTCAGGAAACGCCCCTCATTCACGCGGATGATGCGGGCCGTGACGTTCACGGTCGCCGTTGAAGGGTCTTCCTGTGCCGGCAGGATGTTGTAGCGGCCGGTGACCAAAAGCGTCGTTCCGCTTTCGCGTGCGATGCGGAGCGATGTCGCGAGGCTCGGGATGTTGGTGAGCGGTATGCGGAGTTTCTGCTGGATCGCCTTCCGCTGAGAGTTCGAAACGATATTGATGCCCGGAACGTTCAACAGCTCCGAGAGCGAAAGTGCGAAGCTCTCCCCGACCCAGTTGAATTCCGGCTTATCGGATGTATTTTCGAACGGGAGGACCAGGACCGTGTCCGAGACTTTCGGCGTCGCCTGCGCGAAAGCGGCGGCAGCAGCCGTCAACATGAGCAGCATAGCCGCGGCAGATCTGAAGATTCCTTTCATTAACATCATTACCTTTAACGCAACCGCCGAGTCGATAGTTCCGGTTTCGAGCGTGTCGAAAATGCTGCGTGCAAAACAAAAAATTCGCTTGGGCCGCAAGCGAATCGAATAAGTATGATGCAATTATTACTGAATTAGATGGTAACCGGTACGGGATTCGAACCCGTGTTGCCGCCGTGAAAGGGCGGTGTCCTAGACCCCTAGACGAACCGGTCACAAAACTGCAGCCGCTGACCCAGGCTAATGTGAGGCTGCTATCAAAAATCAACGCCAAACCTCAGGCGAACGAAAAGAATACCAAGCCGATATTTTAATTGTCAAACGCGACTGGAGTGCGTGACTGGAGGGCAAGCATCCCTGCTTGCCCGTTGGGGGCGTAAGCGTCCCGCTTGCGACGCCGCCACGCGGCGCATCCCCCAACCAAATAAACCCGAACCCCTCCGACAAAATCTCTTATAATCTCTTCCTATGTTCCTTGCCGCCCGCCCGTCGCCCGCCGACATCGAAGCATTCATCGCGAAAAGCGCTTCCGACGGCTTTTCCTACACAGCGATCGGTTCGACCGCCGGAGACGCCCCTGCGGGATACGTTGTTGACCACAACCGGGAGTTTCTCGGCACTGGCAACGAGATTTTCGAGCGGGCAAAACAGGCCCTGCGGGAATGGAAGATGTTCGATCTCGGCTGGGTCGAACTTCACCGCAGCGACACGCCGATCGAGGTCGGCCGCAATGTCGCCGTGTTTGTCAGCCACCTCGGCTTCTTTTCCCTGAACGCCGCCCGCATCGTTTACGTCATCGACGAACCCGACCGTTTCGGCTTTGCCTACGGCACCCTGGCCGATCACGTCGAATCCGGCGAAGAACGCTTCTCCGTCGAACGCGACCCCGCGACCGGCGACGTCTGGTACGACCTCCTCGCATTCTCCCGCCCCAACCACCTGCTCGCCAAACTCGGCTACCCCCTAACCCGCCACTTCCAACGCCGCTTCGCCCGCGACTCAAAAACAGCAATGCTCTGCACAACTCGTTAACCCCTCCGACTGGAGGGCAAGCATCCCTGCTTGCCCGTGCTTATCCCTAGGGCTGCATAGAAGACTGACATTTGAGATTCTGAAAACCCTTATAAAAACATCCCGCATCTTTATATTGCAACAGTGTTGCATTTATGGCACACTCTAGGTCGCGGAAATCGCACACGGTTGCCGTGGGATCTTTGAAGGAGTTGTAGGAAGCCAAATTAAAAAAACTGGCAGCTCGCAGCTCGTAGCTGGAAACTGGCGCAGAAACAAATGAGAAGTGAGAAATTGAGATCTGCAATTTCAGATTTGAGATCTGGAAGTCGCGGCCTGACACTTCTCACCATCGTCTCTTAAGCGTCTCAGGTGCGTCTCTTAAGCGTCTCACCTCGCATCTTAAGCGTCTCAGCGCGTCTCACCTTTGTTTTATGCCCGTTTTTACTGACCGTCTCTTAAGCGTCTCACCCCGTCTCGAACATACCCTTGCGCGC
The DNA here is from genome assembly GCA_030372865.1 of Pyrinomonadaceae bacterium. Lineage (GTDB taxonomy): Bacteria > Acidobacteriota > Blastocatellia > Pyrinomonadales > Pyrinomonadaceae > OLB17. The sequence continues at coordinate 387 of JAUCQE010000242.1, read as the reverse complement.
GCTGAGACGAGACGATTGTGCGAACTCGGCGGATTTCGGATACACTTGTCGGACATGAAACGCGTATTCCTGATCGACTCGATGTCGCATATCTTCCGTGCCTTTTTCGCGCCGATGGGTGCCCGCCAGGAACCGCTCCGGAACAGCAAAGGCCAGGTAACGCAGGCGGTTTTCGTCTTTACGAACATGCTGCGAAAGCTGATCAAGGACGAGCGGCCGGATTACATCGCCGCCGTCTTCGACACGATGGCACCGACCTTTCGCCATGAGTCGTTCGAGGCGTACAAGGCGAACCGCGAAGACATGCCGGAAGAGCTTGCCTCACAGCTTCCCTACATCGTCCGGGTATGCGAGGCGTTCAATATCCCGATCCTGAAAATGGATGGC
>JAUCQE010000241.1 GCA_030372865.1 Pyrinomonadaceae bacterium | reverse complement strand
TACAAAAAGACACCGGAATTCGGGTCCCGGCGTCTCGTCAAAAATAATGGCCTTTACTACGGCGTTTTCGTTCCGGCCTTCTTCACGCGGCGAAACTCGAAAACTTCCTTCGCGGCCGGTTCACCTTCCATAAATATCAGGGCGTCGCGGAGTTCGTCAGCGTCGCCGGTGATGAGGCGTGCGCTTCGCTCACGAGTGAGGTAGGCCCAGAACCAGTTGAACATTACGGCGAAGCGGTTGCGGAAGCCTATCAGGAACATCACGTGTAAAAACAGCCAGAAGAGCCACGCAACAAGGCCGGTCGTCTTGATACCGAAAACATCCGAGATCGCTTTGCGGCGGCCGATGGTCGCCATCGTTCCCTTATCGACGTAGCGGAAATTCTCGCGTGCGTTTCCCTTGATGTCCGCAAGGATGTTATTCGCGGAATGCGTTCCCATCTGCATCGCAGCGGGGCTGACGCCGGGAACTGGGTCGCCGTTCTCCTGCTTCAGCGACGCCATGTCGCCGATGACGAAGACTTCCGGCGACCCTGGAACAGACAGGTCCGCTTCGACGAAAACGCGGCCGGCTTTGTCGGTCTCCGCCACTAGGGCTTTGCCGAGCGGTGATGCGGCGACACCGGTCGCCCAAAGCACGACCTCGCAGTCGATCCATTGGTTGCCGACCTGCACACGGCCGGGTTCGATGTTGGTGACAAAGCTGTTCAGGTGAACCTCGACGCCGAGTTCCTCAAGCTGCCGTTTTGCGCTTTCGGAAAGCTCTCGAGCAAATGTGCCCAGCACGCGGTCGGAGCCCTCAAAAAGCATCACGCGGGCCTTGGTCGTGTCGATCGCCTTGAAGTCTTTCTTTAGGGCCTGTCGGGCAATATCCGCAATGGCCCCGGCGAGCTCTACACCGGTCGGGCCGCCGCCTACCACGACGAAATTGAGCGGCTCCTGAGTGCCGGCGAGTGCGGCTTTTCGTTCGGCGATCTCAAAGGCAAGAAAGATACGGCGGCGTATTTCGACCGCGTCTTCGACCGTCTTCAGGCCGGGTGCGAAGGTCTCCCAAGCGTCGTTGCCAAAATATGCGTGCCGGGCGCCGGCGGCGACGATCAGATAGTCGTAGGAAACCTGAGTTCCGTCGTCGAGCGTTACGGTCTTCGCCTCGCGGTCGAAACCGGTGACCTCGCCGAGTATGACCTCGATGTTTTCGGCATTGTGCAAAATGCGGCGGATCGGGTAAGCGATCTCACCGGGTGATAGCACCGCGGTGGCGACCTGATAAAGCAGGGGCTGGAAAACGTGGTGGTTCTTGCGGTCGATCAGGATCACCTCGACCGGCTTGCCCGAAAGAGCTTTTGCGGCCCATAGCCCGCCAAATCCGCCGCCGACAATGATTACCCTTGGCAATTCGCTCATATTCGACCCCTAAGAATTAACGCGGAGAAAAGTCTCTATGTCGATCAGCTGCCAACATAACGAGCATACAGCGACCGTGCATGCGATATATCATCGGTCCCTTTGATGATCGCCCGGGTATCGCGGAAGACGGTGATCTCGTTTTCTCCCGCGGTGAAGCGAACAAGATAATCGTTCTGCTTCACATCGCCGAGCGGCGAAAGCTTTGCGGCGAGTGCCCCCAGATCGATCTCGCCGGGCCGCGGCGGGGCGATCTGGACGGCGTTGCGGCCGCATAGTACGGCAGAAAATTCCTGTGCCTCGGCGTCGAGGAATTCGAACCGGCGTTTGCCGCAGCAGACGCAGTCCGGGACCGGTTCGCTGACGCCGATCTTTCGCCACTGATTTGCCCAGATGTCGATCTGGACAAGCGAACGGTGAAGCGATGCCGTGTCGCCGACGAGGATCTTCAACGCTTCGGCAACCTGCAATGCAGAGATGCTGGCTATGATCGGCATGATGACGCCCGCGGTGTCGCAGGTCGGTGAACTCCCGGCATCAGGCATATCTTCAAAGACGCAGCGAAGGCACGGAGTCTCGCCCGGGATCACCGTCATCGTCGTGCCGTAACTCGAAACTGCGGCGCCGTAGATCCATTTCTTTCCGTGCTTCACGCAAGCGTCGTTAAGCAGATACCGTATCTGGAAATTGTCCGTCCCGTCGATCACGAGATCGCAGCCGTCGATCAGCGATTCGACATTCGAATTGTTGACATCGGCAACGACCGCCTCGACCGCTATTCCCGAATTGATCTCGCCAATGCGCGTCTTTGCCGCAACCGCCTTCGGCATCCGCTCCGCCGCATCGCTTTCCTTGAACAGCGTCTGCCGCTGAAGATTTGTGAACTCGACAAAATCCCGATCGACGATCCTAAGTTTCCCGACACCCGCACGCGACAACATCTCCGCATGCGAAGCCCCCAGCGCTCCACACCCAACGATCAACACCCGCGACGCAAGTAACTCTTCTTGCCCTTCGCGACCGATCTCCGGGAATAACATCTGTCGACTGTATCGTTCGTTCATGTCGGATTTAGTCGATTACAACTCACCTCTAGTTTTGCGATCCTCCACATCCGCTAGGACCCCGTCTATCCATTCGCGACAGCCCTTTGAAGGATCGGACGGCTGTCCGCCTTCAAGAAATGTTTCGAATAGATCGTAGAATTCATCTCGGGCGCGCTCGTTAGAGCCTACGCCGAGAAACTGAATCACCTTGCCCCAGTTCTTTCCCTGCGCAAACGGATACCTTGCGTCGATCCATTTCTGAAACCCGTGAAAATTGCGTGCATCGGGCGAGCCTTTTATCCCCAAATCGCGCTCGGCCCAAACATAACCGCTCCACATCGCCCATATGCCTTGTATCCACCGCTCATTACCTACGTACATCGCAGTACGCGTGCGCATACTTTCGCCGAGCACAAGTTCTGTGAGGCACACAGCGTTCTCGAACGATCCCTGAGCTGCCTCAGGGGAATTCTCTTTCTGCACAAGGGGCGGTGCGTTTCTGATCTGTTCCAACCGTATTCGGCGGAGTTCAAAGAAAAGCTCAAGGGCGCATTTATCTGTATCGGTCACCAGGCGACAGAAGCCTGCAAGTCCCTGCGGCCCTGAATAGTGGTTGTCACGAAACCAGGATACAAAATCTCCCAGCCCCAGAGCTCCCGTGACGGCCTTATTATTATGGAACCTACGCGCGTGACCATAACCTGCGATGTAGCAATAGAGCAGATCCGGCGAATGACCGCCCAAATGGCTCATCGGTTCCTCTGCAATACGACCGAAAATGAGCTCATGAGTAATTTCCATTTATTTAGTACTGTTTACCCCCCCCTAAATAGTCATGGACACGACCTTCGTCTATGCCACTTTGACGTTCGGCGACTAATCGCCCCGAAACTTGATGTGGGTATGAACCTGGCCGTGAGACTTCTTTAGAAACTTCACCAGCGATTCGACTCCCTGTCGCGAATCGGGATCCTGGTAAATATTCAAGAGGGCTTCTAGTTCACTAATTAGGACCGGAATCTGCTGTTGATTGAATGTCGTATCACCGTGGTGGTCGATGAACTGGAGACAACAAGTCGCTTGGAGCATTTCCATCGTTTCCGGCGTGTTCCATGTTGCGATGTATCGATCCCATGGAAGAGCGTAGTCATCCCACTCCTCAATGATCCGGCCATTTTCATCTTCCCAATCAATGTTTATTGCCATTTCGCCAAAGTTACAAATCTCCGAGATTTCCTGCTATCTGCGTACAAAAAGCCGGAGCAATTTTTCATGTGTGTTCATTCGCTGACTTCGTAAATGCCGATCTTGTTTCAATGATAGCAACCCACGCGATCCGGAAACTAGGATCGGCCAAGACGCTCAAGCGCGGCACGCCGCATTGCGTCGACATCGGCTTTTTCGCCGGTCCATATCTCGAACTGCTTCGCACCTTGTGCGATCAGCATATCGAGGCCGCCGAGGGTTTTGCATCCGGCGGCTTTTGCCTGTTTCAGCAGGAGGGTTTCCTGCGGATTGTAGGTTAGGTCGTAGACCAGTTGTACGCCTTTGAGCCTTTCGGTTGTGGCTATCGTTTTGCCCTCGAGCGGGCCTCGGGTGCCGAGCGGGGTCGTGTTGACGACGATGTCGGAAACGAACGGCCGGGCATCGTCGATCTCCTTCAGCGAAGTACCGAGATCGTGGGCGATCGAGTGTGCCTTTCGAAGGTCGCGGGCATAGACGGTCACCTCGGCACCGTGCTGCCGCAGGGCGTATACGCATGCACGGGCGGCACCGCCGGAGCCGACGACGTCGACGCGAGCGCCGTTGAGATCGCCGTACATTTCGATCAAACGAGCGATGAAGCCGGCAGCGTCGGTATTCGTTCCCAGCAGACGGCCGTCGGTAATGCTGACGGTATTCACAGCACCGATCGCCTTTGCGGCCTCGTCCGTTTCGTCGAGGTATTCCATGATCGCCTGCTTGTGCGATTCGTGACCGCAAAGCCCCGGAAATTCAGCTCGATCTCGCGGGTGTCTTTTCGGACCATCCGGCGGATGAAGTCGCCTATATCGCCAACCTGAAGCGGCACGAAAACCCGGTCCATTTTCGCAGCCTTGAACGCGGCGTTTTGGATGTGCGGCGACATCGAGTAGCTGGTATCGCCGGCGATCACGCCGTAAACCTCGGTGCCATTCCCCAGTTCCTTGACGCGATAGACGTCGAGCAGGTCAGCGGCCGTTATCTGCCCCGGGGCGGTCTCGCCGCCCGCGTCGAGAGCGGCGTAGGTCATCACTGCGCCGTGGGCGAGGCCGAGGATGCGTGTCCATTTGCCTGGTTCGCCCATCGTGATCGGCACCGCCCCGACACCGAAATGCTTAGCCCAATCGAGCAAGTACCATTGCTCGATGGTGTCGGTTATGGTGTTCGCAGTGGTCGCTATCTTCACGATGTCGCAGCGGAAATCGCTGTCGTCGCCGGGCTTGAAGACCTCGAGCACCGGCGTCATGTCGGGCGGTGTTTCGTAGAAATCGTGATACGACCCGACGATCTTCGTTTTGCCGAAATCGGCAGGCTTGAGGTCGTCGTTGTAGGTAAGGGCGAAGACCAGGTCTTCTTCCAGGTCGACGTAATCAAAGACACCACTTTCGAACACATGCCGCCAGAATGTGAGCCGTTCGTTGAACTCGGCACTTTGCTGCTCTGTTTTCGGGCGGGAAGTGGCGAGCAGTTCGACCGGCGGCCGGGCGCTTTTGAGCCGCTCGATGACCGACACTGCCGAATCGTCTTCGAGGCAGTCGAAGCGAATTTCCACCACATCGGCGAGCCGTTCGGCGCGGCCGAGCTTTTCGAAGAGCTCAGCCGACGTCCGCGCACAGATCGAAATGCAGATCTTTCCTTGGTTCACGATAGGAGGATAAGGCGCTTACTCGACCTCACGCGGCCGATCGGTCGACGGCAGATTGACGACAAAGCTCAATGCCGCGATAAGGCAGGCGACGGTTCCGAGTGCCGCGGCTACGACGATCAGCGTCTGGCCGCTTTGCTTTACGCCTATGGCCGCAAGTGCCCAGGCGACTGCGAGCGGGTATAGGTCGTTGTTGAGCCGCATCCGCATTACGACGCCGAGCGTTGCGGCGATCAGGATGAGTGCAACCGCCAATCCCGTTCTGCCGGTAGGCGACAGCTGGACGCCGAGGTTGACCAGAAGGATCGCAAAATTGACCAACGATGCCGCCGTCACCCAGCCGAAATAGATGCTGAACGGTGCCTTGACCATCCAGTATTCGCCGGTCGAATCGGTCGTGCGAAGCTTGCGGTTGATCAGGAAAAGCGTGAACGCGAGGGCTACGATCAATACAAGGCAGACGGCGATCTGGTCGCCGTGCCAGAAATAGATCCAGGCACAGTTAAGAGCCGCGGTCGCGATATAGAGCGAGCGAAGATTCCGGTATTTCGCAAGGTTTGACGGCAGCAGCTGGTAGATGCTGAAGGCGATCAACCCGAGATAGATCAGGCTCCAGATGCTGAAGGCGTAGCCCGCCGGCGTCACGGCTGTCTGATATTTATCAGAAATCTCGGCCGGCGTTACGCCGCCGACTCGGCCCGCTGCGGCGAGCGAATTGAACACGATAGTGCCGATGGTCGCGGCTAGCACGAGGATTGCTCTGAAACGGTCGGTTCCGGTCGCTGTATCGGTCATAATGCTCGATTGTAGCAGTATTTAGCGGATCAAATCTTGTGAAATTCACGATTTCGTATGACAATTACCGAAAACGTAAAGAACTGTAAATTACGTTTCACCCTATATTCGAATCTTTCCAACTATAAACGGGCATTGCGCGTCTTACACCCGTATTTGGCACCCATATTGCCTTATACAAAAGCGACGCACTTTCCCTCTTCCCCGAAAGCGTCGAGAATTTGGGAGAGGAAACCAGAGCGATGAAGACCTTGAAACAGCTTTTATTCATGTCCTTTGCGGTTGTTGCGCTTTCGCTGACCGCATTCGGGCAAAAGGACGATCAGAAAAAACCGCCGCCGAAGAACCCGGACCGTCCGGTCGTCAACCCGCGTGAGAAACCGCCGAAGAACGACGGCCCCCGCGACGACAAGCCCAAAAAGCCGAGCATGGATTTCGTGCTCGTCATCGAAAGGAACGGCGAAGAAAAAGCGTAAGAGTCAGACCAGGTTTTTTCCAGGCAAGGCATCTCAACCGAGATGCCTTTTTCGCGCCTTTGTCCCAGCCGCGTCCCCCGCTTGTCCCAGCACCTCTTGGGACAAACAAGTCTAACGGTATCAAAAAGTTACAGGGAATTTCAGCCGAAATTTCGTGCATATTCAAAAACGGTATTTTTTTGAGTTTTTCAAAGATCGAGCGGCACCGCAAAACGTCGACCGCACCGCCGATAGTGTGCCATAGATAAGACATTGTTGCAATAGAAATATGTTCTAGGCTCTAGTGAAATTAATAACACCAGTTTCGAGTTATCAGTCTCCAGTTTCCAGTCTGCGGCGACCAACCCGCGTAGCGGGCCTGGGTATAGAGCGACGGGCGGGACCTGTTGTCTCGCAGATAGCGGCAGAGCTTTCAGCTGCGAGCTGCCAGCTTCCAGCCAAAAAAACGGGCCCGAGGGCCCGTTTTGATGTGGTGCCGACTACAAGATTTGAACTTGTGGCCCCACGCGTGTGAAGCGTGTG
>JAUCQE010000240.1 GCA_030372865.1 Pyrinomonadaceae bacterium | reverse complement strand
AGATACACAGCGCTGTCTCGTGGGCTCGGAGATGTGTATAAGAGACAGGACCCTTAGATTTGCGAAAACCAGCTCAAGCATCTTTCAGTTTTGAGAAATCGAATACTCGGGCCGCATCTGCATCCGTGAACAATTCCTTTCGCTTATCAAAATCTTCGTATATTTGGTCGTATGCGGCAAACAAGCGGTCGGTGGATGCTTCGCGAGTGTTCGCTCTTGCGGTTTCGACTGCGGCTGCGACTTTCATTGCGGTTCTCTCCGGGTCGGCAACGACCTCGTGGACAGCCTTTGCGAACGCTTCTCCGACCGGTTCTACCAGCCAGGCATTCTCATTCGTCGCGTACGAAAGAATGCCGCCCGCATTCGGGGCTACGGTCGGCACCCCGGAGGCCATCGCTTCCAACGGTGCGATCCCGAACGGTTCTTTCGGGTTCGGGTGTACGAAGACATCGGCATTCGCGTAATAGTTTGAAAGAGTTTCTTTGTCGAGATGGCCTAGTTGAATTATCCGTCCCGGAACCCGTTTATCGCCCTCTTCCTTTAGCCAGTCGGCCAAAGGGCCCGCGCCTGCGACGAGAAGGCGAAAGTCGTTGGATTCGTCGCGATGCAGGATCTCCATCATGTCGACGAGAAGCGCAATGTTCTTCTCAGGAGAGATCCGGCCAGCGTACAAAAGCACTTTCGCATCAGCCGGGATGCCTGCTCGCTTTCGCATTTCGCCTTTGACCTCAGTCGAACGCCTGTCGGACGTGAACTGGTCCGCATCGACGCCTCGCGGGCAAACTATCACGCGTTCGCGAACCGGGACGCGGGGCGAGCGAAGCCAGCGCCATGTCTTATTTAAAAACCACTTCGGGCCTTTTTTCGCGGAGACATACTCGTCCGCCTTGTAGAATTCTTCGGCCGTGTAGGTCGAGTTAGCGATGTGGTAGTCGAAGCTTGGAAGCGTGTAGTTTCCGATGATGCGTCGTGCAAATCTTTCGCCGATGCTGCCGCCCGTTAGGAATGAGGCGACGTTGTCGTCCATTCGTTCACAGGAAAAGTGAACGAGTATTGGCCGGCCGAGCTGGGAAAATTTTCCGATACGGATCATGACGCCGAGCATGCTGAGTGTGTACTTGTCCGTTACCTCAACGATGTCGGGCTTTTCCGCCAGCATTATCTTGCGGATCAACGAATCGCCCGGCATGTACTGCCACGGCATTATGATGCGATATCGTTTATCAAAGACCGGCGAGTATTTCGCGGGTACGAAGTATATCTTCGCGAAATCGTTTACCTGTTCAACAGACTCTTCTTCGCCGGGTACGATCAGCGTAACGTAGCGCGATGCCGCTCGGCGGCTGCAAGCAGGTTATTGAATGACGTACTTATGCCGCCGGAATTCCGGTGGTAATAGTTGGTTATATGAAGTGTCTTCGGAAACTTCTTGCTCACTTATGCGAATGCGCTTTTGCACGTTGGTAGGAAAAAACTGCAGTTGAAATGGCAATTGCGATCACCATCAGTACCATGCCGTCGACTCCCCAGTACTTGAGCAGGCCTACAGTTTTGCCGTTGTTGTAGGTCCAGAGCGGTTTGTTCGTAACAGCCCAGACAATGATCTGTGAGAAAACACCAAAAGCTGCCACCGAAAGCATCGCACCGAGATATGCACCGCGGCGAAGCATTGATGAGATCTCGTTCGGGATGAAGGCGATGAAGTGGAAGATCACCACGGGCAGCTGCGATATGTCGTTCATCAGGGATTTGCTCTCTGACTCGCCGACGATCATGATGCCTCGACGCATCGCAAAGAGCGTAAAGAACGCGGAAATAATCGAAACAGCGATCGAACGCAAGATCGCGTCACCGGTATGGTCCTGTGTGCCGGTCAGATAAGCGAAGCCGGCCTGGAACCCGAATTCCAGCACGTGGCTGACGAGAGGAACAAGGAGAAGTATTGCGACGAACGCCTTCCAAGGCGGTTCAACGCGCCTGAACGATTGGATCAATGCTCCGCCGATACCGGCAAAAAAGAATCGGAACGTGAACTGAACAAGAGCTGCTCCGATCGCCAGCTTTAAACCTTCCTTTCCTATCAGATACGTGATGAAAAAGATCGGTGCCCGAAGCACGCCGCTGAGAATGGCGCCTTTATAGTTCCAATATCGGACAAACTGATATGGGTTGCGCCACAATACAAGCACCGCCTCGCTGATCGTATGCGAGGTGCGTGCCGGCGGTGCTTCTTCGAAAGTGATCTCGTTCATATTATCCGGATCTTCTGAATCGACCCGGTTCACTCTGAATTTCTCCCGTTGCCATCAACCCGCCGATTCTTTCTAGAAAGCGAGATCGTTTCGGCGTATGCATCGAAAACGCCTTCAAATACGGCATTCCACGATTTCGAAAGCGCACTCCGTCGGCAATCGATCCTCATGCGTTCGAGCCTCGCACGGTCGTTCAAGAGTTCACGCGTAAACCGAACGAAATCCGGCAGCCCGGAGGCCACAAACCCGGTAACGACCTCTTCAACGAGGAATTTCGGACCGCCCTTATCTGAAACGATCGAGGGGACGCCCGAGGCGGCAGCTTCCTGAATCACATTACCGTAGGCATCTGTCTCGGAAGGGAACAGGAAAACGTCCATATTAGCATACGCCTCAGACAATTCCTCACCGGCGATGAAGCCTGTAAAGTCGGCGAACTTAAGCTTCTCTTCGAGGACGGCCCTTTCACTGCCTTCGCCGACGATAAGAAATCTGAAGTTTTCTTCGCCCGCGGCAAGTAATTCGCGTTCGAGGTCGATGAGCAGAGCCACGTTCTTTTCGGGCCTTAACCGTCCGACAAACCCGATCCTGAAAATTCCATCGCTAACCGTACGTTTTTCCGGTGCGAACAAAGCAGTATCTACACCCCTTGCCATCAGCCTCGCGGTTCGGTTCGTGCCTTTGCCAAGCATATCGATCAATTCCTGATTCGGGGCTAGCACGACCTTTGGCATTTTGTAGTAGAGAATTGCGCCATCAAGAATCTTCCGCTCGGCAAGGCCGACGACGCTGTTTGCCATTTTGGCGGGCAGGAACCGAAGGAGCTTTTTCAGACGCTCGGCAGCGAATTCATGGAGGTTCGTATGCCATGAACCGATGAGGGGGATCTGGAGTTTCCAGGCAAGGTAGGCCCCGACAATACCGACATCATTCAATCCGGTAATGTGAATGACGTCGGGCCGAAAGTCCATTAATGCCCGTAGAGCCTTGTTCGTATGTCGCTGGAACAGCGGATCGTATGCCAGTTCTTCGTCGAGTTTGATCGCGAGCGGCGACCGTTTGAGTGAAAGATACTCGATGCATCCGTCCGACCACTCACGCGATCGCTTGTCCGCGTGCACCACCAGCATCGGCCGGTCATTCTCTTTCGCGTAGTCCACAAGTCGGCGACAGGTCATCGCCGCGCCGTTAACTTCGAGAAATGAATCAGGAAAGAAAGCTACTTTTATCGGACTGTTCACAAAACTGCTTCTATAAAATACGAGGGCGGTCATTGACCGCCCTCGCCCGGTTGAAATGCATTTGGGCCGGGCACGCCCACGATCAGTATAAACTTGAACTACACCGCCGACTCAGAGGAAAGCTCGATCCTGATCTCGTCGGTGTTCGGAATATCGAACTTCGCAGCCGAAAGGCTTTTCGGGACGCGATCGTGCTTTTTGCGGGCGAGTCTGAAGATCGGCCGCATTTTTGGGCTACCGAGAACGCCTAATGTCCAGATCGCCGCTCGCAGCCATGTCGGGCCGCCCCGCTCCCAGTGTACCGAAAGCTGCCGCGCGCCGTGGCCGTCGCCGACGTCACAATAGACCCGATCAAACCATCGTCTCCGGCCTTCCCGAAACTCGGGGTAATGCTTGAGGATCTCAGCGAACGACTGCAGCTGCCGAGAGTGGATCGGATGCTCGTACTCCGGCATGAGGACGACTTCGCTCCGTTTACCGACACGGATCTCCTCAACAAACTCCTCGAACGTCTGAGCATTCGTTAGATTGATCACCGTATTCGGCTTGCATCCGTGGCGGTCGCCGCCGGTTGCGATCGGTATGCCTAACGACTCGGCCATTTCGATGACCGCCTTGTTCTCGGACCACTTCCTAAAGCCGTTGACTTCGAAAGCGTGTATCCACCGGCCATGCAGGCGGACGAATTCTTTGAGGAGTTCGATGTGCTTTTCTTTTCCAACCAGCTCAATGTCCCAAAGCGGGTGATTCAAGATCACCAGTACTCCGGGAAGGTCGTTCAACATCGCGAACAACTCGGTCAGCCGTTCGTTCGTTTGGCTTTCCCTGTTGAACGTGTAATCGAGCAGCGTTTTCGTCAGGTCGACCGCCTGGGCATTTGGTAGGTTATGAACTCCGACATGGAAGAAGCCATAGTCGAACGGGACCGTCCATTCCATTGAGATCGGTGCACGGGAATTATCAACTTCCTGGTTCACGTGCAGCGGAGCATCAATGCTGTCGTGATCGGTCAGCGATATCATCGCTTCGAGCCCGGTCTTGTTGATCTGTTCCTTCTCGATGCTATATACGTCGTCCGGCGACATTGGCGGCGACCAATGAGCTGTTGAAAAATCGAGATCTTTCCCCTCACGCTCGATATAGTTCGCCCTCTCCCTGCGCCAGAACTGGGCGATAATCGGCAATTGCTCGGCGTAGTGCGGGACGAAATCGAGCATTTCTTTCGAGTGCTCTGTGTGGCAATGCAATGACACACCCGCCGTCGCTTTTTGGCTGAGATCTTTTGCTTCCCTTAGAATGTGAAGTCTCGTTTTCTTAAGGTTCATAACGATTCTCCCGAGGGGTATCGACCAAACGTTAAAGGCTAACAAATCCGCACAGATAAGTAAATGCGGCAATCCGCCGAGCCATTCGCATCAAACCCACAACTACTAAAGACGATATGTTACCGAGAAAGTTGTCAAAAAAGTAAAAATTTCTGTCACAAAAGTCTTAACTTTGGTGTTTTTACAACAGATGCGGTCAAAAACCCATTTTCTATATATTCAGGAATAACATTATGAGTTGGCTATATTCCATAATTTTCGCGGGTTTGATGTTCGGTTCGGGAACTGACGTTGCAGTTATTGATGTAGAGAAGGTCGCAGACGGTGACTCCGCCGTGCAGGCCCCAAGCCAGGACGTCACGGAGAAGATAGACCAGACGTATCCTTTATCGGCAGACGGCCGGGTCAGCTTGTCCAATATCAATGGCTCGGTGACGGTCGAGGCCTGGGACCGAAATGAGGTCCGTATCGAAGCTACCAAAACGGCCGATTCTCAGGCGACGCTCAACCAGTTTTCGATCAATATCAATTCAAGCCCGACATCGATAAAAATCTCGGTCGACCCGCCCAATTGGCGGTATGGAGACCGCGATCAGGTTAAGAGCCGGCGTGTCCGAGTGGACTTCAAATTAATGGTGCCACGGACGGCGAATCTGAACAGCATCGACACGATAAACGGATCTATATCATTGTCGGAGTTTGTCGCTTCGACAAAGGTCACGGCTGTGAACGGCAACATCAACGCGGTAAATCTACGCGGTAATGCCAATCTTTCGACCGTCAACGGCATGGTCAACGCAGAGTTCAATCGTGTTGAGAGCGGCGGGACGATCTCGCTGAATACCGTTAACGGGTCCGTGAAACTTCTGCTGCCGTCAGATGTGAATGCCACGATCAAAGCTGATTCATTGAACGGTGAGATCACCAATGACTTCGGCTTGCCGGTCAAGAAGGGGCAGTTTGTCGGCCGTAACCTGCACGGCAGGATCGGCTCGGGCGAAGGACAGATCAAGCTAACGTCTGTAAACGGGCCGCTGATAATCTCGCGGCGCCGTGACGGAAGACAGCCCGGTAGTGCTACGAGCCTTCTGAATAGCGGAAGTGAAGACGTGGACGTCGATTTCGATCTCGATATGGATATCGAGGCCGATGTTGCGAACGCAGCCCTGAATGCCGCCCGAGTTTCACAAAAGGAAATTTCGGCCGCAATGAAAGAATCCGAGAAGGAAATGGCATTGGCCCGTCCCGAGATTGAAAAAGCACAGCAGAAGATGAAGGAGGCCCAAGCGAAAATTTCCGCCGCAGAAATGACAGCGCGTATGTCCGAAACCATTGCCAGACAAGCCGAAGCATTCGGCCAAATGGCGAATTTTAACTGGGGGGGCAGAGTGCCTTCAATGCGAAAGCGCACTAACTCTTTTCCCGTCGCAGGAACGCCGTCGGTCGTTGTAGAGGCGAAAGGTTGTGACGTTTCGGTTCGGTCGTGGGACCGCCCGGAAGTTCGATACGTAGTCACCGAACTCGGGCCGTCTAGGTCGCAGATCCAGGTTAACGAGAGTTTCGCCGGAAATACTTTGACCCTAAAAGCAGGCGGCGACGCGAAATCCGTCCCGGCCGTGCTCGGCCGACGGTCCGAGGTCCGCATCGAGATCATGGTGCCCAGGTCTTCAAAAATTCGTGTAGAAACAAACGGAGCGGTACGCGTTGTCGGTATTGATGGAGATCTGGAAATAAACGGCTCGGATGAGCCGATCGACGTTCGCGACTCGTCGGGTAGTCTAAAGTTGAATGCCACCGACGCGCAGGTGCGAATACTTGGTTTCGACGGTGCACTCGATTCCACCGTAGAAGACGGCGACGTTTTCCTTGAGGGCCGGTTCCGTTCGATCTCCTCAAAAGCAGCCGATGGTACTGTCACCCTCACCCTTGAACCCGAATTGAATGCAGAGATCCTCTCAAATACGGACATTCGAAACGATGGCGTAAACGCCGTCAAAAACGGCGATCGCGGCCTTCGGATCGGAAGCGGCGGCCCGAAATATCAATTTACCTTCGATGGCGGACAACTCTTACTTCGAGGAGTCTCCAAACTCGAATCCTTTTAGTACTGCCTTCCAGCGGGCGTGATTATTGTGTCACGCCCATTTTTATTGAAACTTCGTGACCGAAAATACGTTTCAGTCACTGACGAACCTCGCACTGGAGTTTCTTCTTATACATAAATTCATAGATTCAGGTGCACAATGAAATCATTCTTCATTTTATTGCTGATACTCAGCTCATTCCTCGCTATAAACGCGCAACCTGAGGCGGGAGGAGACGAAGCACCGCCTGCAGCGAAGCTTTCGACCTCTGCGAAAGACGATCTAAAGTCGCCGAAGGCCCGAGGGATCGCGATCCCTCCCGAGAAAGCCCGACCGATAAACATTCCGAGGATCGAACAACCTCTGACCATTGACGGCCGGGTCGACGAAGAGATCTGGAAAACCGCCGCAGTCTTTAAGGACTTTTATCAAACAAGCCCGGGCGACAATATCGCACCCTCGAAACCGACCGAGGTTTACGTGATGTACGACGAATCGCACCTGTATATTGCTTTCAAATGTTGGGATGAGCGGGACAAGATTCGTGCGACCGTCGCAAAGCGGGATGACGTGTTCGGCGAGGACAACGTCCGCGTTTGGCTGGACACATACAACGATCAAAGGCGCGCGTACATTCTCGGTTTCAACCCGCTGGGAATTCAACAGGACGGCATCTATACCGAAGGACGCGGAGCGGATTTCTCAGTCGACATCGTGATGGAGTCGAAAGGCGTCATCGAAGATTGGGGCTGGTCCGTCGAGGTTAAGATACCGTTCAAATCGCTGCGTTACTCGGCCGGTAAAGGAACATTCTGGGGGTTCAATGCGGCACGGAACATCGATCGCTTGAATGATGAATTCGATCAATGGCTGCCCGATGACAGGAACGTCTCCGGTTTTCTGATCAAGCACGGAAAGATAACTGGTCTTGACGATATCAAATATGAGCGGACGCTTGAGATCGTGCCGAGCATCACGATCTCGGAGACCGGAAATCGCAAGCGTACGGTCCCGATCTCTACTGCGAACGGGAACGGTTACCATCCTATATTCAATCCGATCGGCATTCGCGACCCGGGCCGGTTTGTAAATGATCCGGTGAAGCCCGAACTTGGATTAAATCTGAAATACACCCTAAGCCCGAACGTAACTCTCGATGCGGCTATCAATCCGGATTTCGCGGAGATCGAGGCGGACGCACCCGTGGTCACCGCAAACCAACGATTTCCGATATTCTTTGATGAAAAGAGGCCGTTCTTTCTTGAGGGCAAGGAGATCTTTGACTCCCCACTGCAGCCTTTCTACTCACGGACGATCGTCGACCCTGACGTTGCAGTCAAATTGACAGGGAAAACCGGGAAAACCTCATTCGGGTTTCTCGCGGCCTCTGATAACGCGCCTGGAAATTACTCTGAAGATGAACGAACGGACCCCATCATCGGCCGCCGCATAGACGAGTTCGTCGACAAGAATGCGACTTTTGCGGTGTTCCGAGTAAAGCGCGATGTCGGCAGGGAAGACAATATCGGCTTCTTCGCGACCGCGCGAATGTTTCCCAAGAACCGGAACTTTACCGCCGGCATCGACGGAACGGTCAAACTCAATCCGAAGATGGTGATGAAGTACCAGTTGCTTGGAACTCATTCGCGCAAGTTCTTTTACAGCCCGGAACTGGATCGATCAAATTATCGGACCGGCAATGGCCTCGGGTATTTCTGGAATCTCGACTACACAACAGACCGCCACGGGTTCTTTATCGAGGCGACGGGCCGAACCAGTGACTACCGTGCGGACGCCGGCTTTACGCGTCGGACAAACACGAACAGATTTTTCTTCGTGAACCGCTTCAGCACAAAATCGCGTCCGAAGGCATCGATAATTCGAGCCAGTTTCAATCAGTTTGTTCGGTACGGTGTCGATTTCAAGGGACGTACGCAGGAAGCTTTGGTCGGCGGCAACGTCAACCTTAACCTGCAGGGCAATTTATTCATATATGCCGAATCCGGAATCATTCACGAGCGGATCTACGAAGACGAGTTCGGAGCAATCAGAGATCTCACCACCGGCCGTCCCGGAGCCTTTTTTGGCGAATCCCTGAGGAAGTCGACCGGGCCGTATTTCAGCACGAACTTTAGCAAATCATTCGGTAAAAAGGTAAGCATTTTCGGATTTGTGGGTTCGATTACGAAGGCGATCGATTATGACTTCGGGAACGGATCCCGCTTCCCGCGGTCCAGCCCCGCGTTCGAAGATTACCTCGCGGGCCCTGCATACAACGAGTACGTTCGGCTACTTTCTGTCTCTTATACACATCTGACGCTGCCGACGAGTTCC